>CAYLXG010000007.1:31463-34370 GCA_964387445.1 uncultured bacterium | reverse complement strand
CCGGTCATGTCCTCAACAGCCATGAGAAGGTCCAGGAGGGATGTCTGACCGGGGTCAGCCGGGGTGATCATGTCCTGATGCCTCTCCCTCTCTCCCGGCACCGGGAAGGCGTCCCGCCATACCGATTCGCTCTCCCTGAGCTCCTGGGCCACCTCCTTGAAGGCCCTGTAGAGGACGATGTGCCGCATCAGGCTCTCCATGGGGTCCTCGTTCTCCTCCATTGCGGCCCGTTCCACCGGGAGCAGAGAACGGCTCTTCATCCGTGCCAGGGTTGCCGCCATCACCAGGTATTCCCCGGCTATGTCCAGGTCAAGCTCTGAGGCGGCCCGTATGTACTCAAGGTACTGATCGGCGACCATGGCGACGTGTATTGTGGTAACGTCCAGTTCGTCGCGCCTTATCAGGTAAAGAAGAAGGTCCAGGGGACCCTGAAAGTCCTCCAGCGATATCCTGCAGGCCCTCTGTTCCTCAGCAGACATAGCCGAATTCCAGCATGTCCGTCTTGTTCTCCGGCCATGCCTCCCGGACCTTCACCCAGAGGTCGAGACGGCAGCGGTCCCCGGTGTACTTCTCTATGGATGAAGTCGAGAGCTCCCCTATCCGCTCGAGGGTCTGGCCCCGTCGGCCGATGAGCATGCCTTTGCTGGAGGCCCTGGAGACTATGAGGTTGGACCGGATGTAGAGCTTTCCGTCCCTCAGGGAGGTCTCCTCTATCTGAACCGCGGTCTCCATTGCGGTCTCCGGCGGCAGGGCGGCGAAGAGGCTTGCCCGTATCTGTTCCGAGATAAGGAAACGCTTCGAGTTGAGTGTCTTTATGGATCTGGGAAAGAGCCTCTCCCTGAGTGGAATGCTGGCAAGGACGGCGTTCAGAAGGTCCTTGACACCGCTTCCTGTGAGGGGGTTCACGGTTACCGCGGCGTTGAACCTGTTGGTATACCTGGCCTTGTTCAGATAGGCCTCCCTGTGCTCTGCCTTCACATAGTCGTTCCTGCCAAGGGCCAGCACCAGCGGCCTCTCCCCTGCGCTCTCCAGGAAACCGCTCACCTCGGGCCTCTGCAGGTCCTCCTCGAAGGTGACTATGTTCAACAGCATCACCACCACATCCACCCACTCCAGCATGGAGAAGTCGCTGGCGCCGTCGAGGGGCGGCGTATCCACGAAGCATATCTGAGAACTCCCCGGTGTGCATATTCCTGTGATGGGCATCCGGGTTGATGCCGGCTGGGGCGCCGTGGGGGATATGCTGGTTTCCGTAAGGGCATTGAGAAGGCTTGATTTACCGGTGTTCGAGAGACCCGCCAGAAGGGCGTATCCGCTTTTTATCAGTCCACTGGGCAATTTTCCTCCGTAACGGTGGAGTCTGCGGGCACGGTTCCCCGAAGGGCCACCAGGTCCCCGGCGGAATTCCCCGCGTAGAGCACTCCGTCAAGGAGCAGCGGAGGAGTTCCGGAGTAGCTTCCGGTCCCTATGGTGTCCAGGGGCAGCCCGGTGTTGAGGCTCAATATGTGAATCCTGTGGTCGTCGCAGCTGGCATAGACCATTGTGTCGCAGACCGCCGGGGGAACTGCGACCCAGTTCTCCATCGCCGTTTCCCAGATGATTTCCCCGGTGGGGAGGTCCATGCAGACCACCCTGCTGTCGCAGGTTCCCGCAACCAGGACCGAATCGGCGAACACCGCCGGTCTGGAGACCACCGTCCTTCCCCTGACGCCGTCCAGGGCTGTCTCCCATACTGTTTCTCCGGTGGCCAGTGAGAGGGCCAGCACCTTCCCCGATGAGAATCCCAGCAGTACCAGCCCCCTTGAAATGGAGGGAGCCGAAGGCTGGGTGGCGAAGGAGCGTGACCAGAGCCTGTCGCCTCCGGGGTTCCAGGCGGCCACCTGACCGGATTCCGTGGAGAAAACGGCAACTGTGTCCTGGACCGCCGGGCCCAGGACAAGGCCTTCCATCGTGCCGCTCCAGATGACCTCTCCGCTTGAGGCGTCAAGGGCGGCTATGGACCCCATTGTATTCCCCGCAAGGACGATGGTGTCCCTGAAAACCGCCGCGTCGGTGAAGACATGGTAGCCAAGGCCTGCGCGCCATTCCTGGGAGCCTTCCGTGCGGTGAATCGCGTAGACGTAGCCGTCTTGTCCGGAGTAGTAGACCATCTGGGAATCGGCTGACACGCCGCCGGAAATTCCGCATATGACGGTCCTTGACCAGAGCTGCTCCCCGGTGCTGCGGTCCAGGGCCCGGAGGACCCTGTCGTTGCCCGCCATGTAGATATGGTTCCCCATCACCGCAGGGGGTGCGAATATCTCCGCTCCGGTCCCCAGCACCCAGAGGGTGTCGAACGGGGCCCTTACCGCCGGGGCCCATGCGGCGTTCCCCGAGGGAGAACCGTATGCCTGAAGCCATTCCTCCGGCGGCGGAGCGGAATCCAGTGCAGGTGCAGCTGCGGCCTGATAGGCCGGGGCCGTGGTTCCAGCGGGACTTTGGGTCTCCTCGACCTCCCCAGGGTGTCTGCCCTCTATGATGAGAATGATCCCAAGGACAGCTGCCAGGGTTATGGCAACAATGGCTATCCTGCCTGCGGAAGCCCCTGAGCCTGTGCCTTCTGTGGTCGCGGTATCGTTCATGTTTCTTCTCCGCCTGTCAGTATATCAGAACGGGAGCGCCCACTGGAAGCGCTCTGTAAAGGGCCTCCAGATCATCGTTGCTCAGCCTTATGCAGCCGTGGCTCACGTTCCGGCCCCTGCCGACTCCGTAGTGAAGCAGTATTCCGCCGCCCAGGTCGAGCTTGTAGCTTCCCAGCGCTCCGGGGACCGCCCGCACCCAGACCCTCTGCTCGGAAGTAAGAGAATCATTGTAGTAAACTATCTGCTTGTCCCAGGAGAGACTGTCTGGTATTAATACCTCCTGTCC
>CAYLXG010000007.1:27131-31453 GCA_964387445.1 uncultured bacterium | reverse complement strand
TTCCTTTATTGATAGATACAGCAGTATTGAAAACACAAGCCGTTCGGCCGGGGACCGCCCGCACCCAGACCCTCTCCGAAGAGGTGAGTGAATCGTTGTAGTAGACGATCTGCTCTTCCCAGGAGAGGCTGTCGGGGATGAGGATGTCCTGTCCGGGCCTGGGAGGTCTCAGGTTCTGCTCAAGCCAGTACCAGTCGGGTCTGTACCAGTAGGGGTTCTCCCCCTTCTTGACCACATACCTCAGGCCTCTGGGGGTGCTGAAATCCCAGACCAGGCCGCTGTCGTTCTCCACCCAGCCCTTGCCGGTGCCGCAGAAGCCGGTCCTCACCAGGAGTCCCCCCCGGCGGAGCTGGAACCTGTTCTGATATGTGTCTATTATCAGGTAATAATCCATGTAATTACGGACAAGCTCCGCCTCGGCCAGACGGATCTCCAGGGAATCGGCCCTGCGGAGCAGAAGGGGGACGGAGTCCTCCCTTGCGGCCAGCACCCTTCCCATAAAGGCCAGGGTGTCCCTCTGGGCGGTGACCTCCTCCAGGCGGGCTATGGATTCCGAGGCCATTCTGTCGTAACGGCGCACCTGCGCTTTCAGACCGTGAATGGTGTACAGGCTGACCCCAAGGGCCAGCGCGAAAACTATCAGAAGGACTTTCAATGGGGTTCTCACCGAGCCTCCGTTCAGATGACCGGGTCTTCCACCAGGTTCCGGGCGGTCTGCCATACAGCCGCGCTGCCCCTGGTGTCAATGTGCACGAATGGACCGTGTGTGGGTATCCACCTGTAGGCGGATGCCCCGCCCACAGCAACCTGACCTGTCGCCTCCAGTGTCCTGGCGGCGGCCACGATGACCTCGCCGTCGAAAACGTCTATCCTCTTGTTCCTGTCGAGGTCGTCGATGAGGCCATTGGCCGGCCAGCTCTCTATCCATATGTCGGCGGCTGCCCCATAAAGGTGCAGGCTGAATCCGGTTTCGTTGCCTATGGCCTCGTTGTAGGCCGGGGTCCTGAAGCCGCTGATGCAGTGTATCACCCTGGCCTCGGGGTAGTGTTCCCTTACCTCTTCCAGGACCATCTCCATCTTGTGTACCAGCCTCATGTCAAGAACCATGTACTGGGGCCAGCTTCCCTCGGTATGGCAGAGCAGGTCTGCGAAGGTAAGGTGTGTGGAGACCCTTGTGTTGTAATCGTCGGGCCAGAGTTCGATGAAGCCCCTGTCAGGCAGGTGATCCCGCGTATTCCCGTCGCCGTAGAATCCCAGTGGAAAGGAGTTTATCGTCGCCGTCCTCACCTGGGCGGACCCCAGGGGAACAAGCACCGACCACTGCTGAACGTTCATGTCATCGCCGGCGGAAAGGGTATATATGCCATGCCGCACCGGCAGTGTGAAGGAAAACTCCCTCCCGGTTCCCTCGGCACCGATGCCGTTCACCCGCCAGCTCAGCGAATCGTCGCAGGAAACCCTGACCGTTTCCCCGGGCCTTGCGGTGAATGCCAGCAGGTGGTCCTGAAGGGGCGAACCGTTCACCGTTATCTGAAAGAAAGGTTCCCCGGGGGCCGGATCATCGGCGCCTGAGAACAGAAGCAGGGAAAAAAGGAACAGGATCGAGCTCAACTATGCGTCCCCCTTGTGTGAATCCGTTTCGCAACCCTTAATATACACATGACGGCCACGAATTCTCAGCCTTCCTTCGCAGTGGGCCTTCACTGCCATGGGGAATATCCTGTGCTCCTGCTCCAGTATCCTTGCGGCCAGGGTGTCCCTTGTGTCGTCGGGCAGCACCGGGACCGGGCTCTGTATGATCACCGGCCCTGTGTCGGTTCCGGCGTCAACGTAGTGAACAGTGCAGCCGGCTACCTTCACCCCGTACCTGAATGCCTGCCCCTGTGCGTCCAGCCCGGGAAACGCCGGCAGGAGCGACGGGTGGATGTTCATGATACTTCCGGCATAGGCCTCAAGAAGGGGGCCCTTCAGTATCCTCATGAAACCGGCCAGGCAGACAAGGTCTATCTCTCTTTCCCGCAGGAATTTCACCCATCGGGTCTCCGCCTCCGCCGAAAACCTGGTCCTGTACTTCCCCGGATCCATGCGGTGTGCTTCGATCCCCAGCGACAGGGCCTTTTCCATTGCTCCGCAGCCTTCGGTGTCGGTGAGGAGCAGGACCACCTTCCCCGGGGATGTGTCACCCTCCGCCAGGGCGAGGAAGTTGGTGCCGCTTCCCGAGGCCAGCACCGCCACTCTCTTCTCGTTACCTTCCATCTTCATCTCCTTCGGGTACCTCGGGGGGGCCGTCGGTGAAGGCCCAGGTAATGCCGAATGACCATGTCCTTCCCCCTTCGTCGGCAATGTCCTCCATGGCCGCTCCTATGGAGAAGGGAAGCAGCGTGAAGCCCAGCACCGCGTCAACGGTGCCGGTCCATTCGCCGGAATCATTCATTCCTCCGGTGAACCTGGGGCCGGCCTCCACCCTTCCCCTGTACCAGTTCCGGCCAAGGAGGACCCTGCAGTTCACCGCCAGGGAATCCCCCTTGAAGAACCACGCCGCCGCGGCCTTTCCCCTCACAAGCCCCGTTTCCAGGGACCAGTCCGCCGCCGCCGCAGGATCGTCCCCTGTCCGGCCCAGCAGATTGAAGCTGCCGCCCCTCAAGGACATGCCCTGGAACGGGTCGCCCTCCGCAGGGCTTGAATGGAACAAGGAGAGGGAGACAGGCCCGGGATCCCATGTTGCCCCTCCCCAGAAGCCGGGACCCTCCTCCCTGTATTCCCCGGAAAGGGAGACCTGTAAAGGCCCTGGAGAGAATGATATCCCGCCGGCAGTCCTGTACTCGAAGGATGAATCCACCCTGGCGGCGGCGGCTCCCAGTTCCAGGACCGTCCCTCCGAATTCGGAGGAGATGCCAGCCAGTAGCTCCGGCCTCCTGTCGTTCTCATAGAGCCTGGAGAAACCCGCCCTGGCATAGGCTGAACCGCCGTTCCAGCCCCCCCATGCGCCCCACCCGTGGCCGCCGCTCTCCCAGCTTGCGCCGGTCAGGCTGAATGGCCCCCGGGAAAGCATGCCCTGGGAAAGGGATACGGAATCGTCCCTGGTGAGGTCGAAGTTGCCGGACATGTTCCACGGAAGCGGCCTGTCCA
The DNA here is from genome assembly GCA_964387445.1 of uncultured bacterium. Taxonomy (GTDB): domain Bacteria; phylum Fermentibacterota; class Fermentibacteria; order Fermentibacterales; family JCC-6; genus Sabulitectum. The sequence continues at coordinate 28,324 of CAYLXG010000007.1, read as the reverse complement.
GTTCGAAGGAATACCTGCTGTGGTCGCCTGTGTTCTGTATAAGACCTATCCTGGAGAGGCTCAGTGTGTCCTGAAGCCCTCCGTGGGTCACCGCGGTGTTCCATTTCCCGCCGCCCCATATGCCGCTCTGAAGAGGGTCCTTGACCTCTGCATCCGGCCAGGACAGATCCCCGGGAACAGAACCCATGGCCGCCAGGGGCAGACCGTCGCTGAGCACCGGGCCAGGGCCGCCTGAGATAAGGTAGTCAGCGGAGCTTTCGTGGAGGAACCGGTTCTGCAGCAGGGCGTACCAGTCGCCGGCATCCTGAACCGGGAACGAGAGCAGTATCAGAAGGACCGTCAATGACCCTCCCTGCCCATCGCCCTGTAGGTGAGCACCTTGCCCCTCTCCACCCCGGGCTGGTCCAGGGGGTTGATCCCCAGGGCGAGGCCGGCGAGGACCGTGGCGGTCTCAAGGGCCATGAACAGCTGGCCCAGGACCCCTCCCGAAACCCGAGGAACGGTAATGGTGGAGACTGGAACTCCCCTTTCAGTGAGGGCTTCCGCCGTTGCCGACGCCTCAGCCAGCCTCAGCTCATCCGGGCTCCTGCCCTGGAGATAGGCCATGGATGGAATGTGGCTGAACTCCCCCGGAAGAGGTTTTCCACGGGGCATGGGCCCCTCGGTGAGAATGGTCACCGTTTTGTCAGCCGGCCCCTCCATGAAGAGCTGCACCAGGGAGTGCTGGTCCGCCGGTCCGCGGCAGGCAAGGGGTGTCTGCCCGATGTTCACCGTTTCACCCCTGAGGTTCACCGCCTTGCCCAGGCTCTCGGCCCACAGCTGGGCGAACCACAGGGCCGTCTGATGGAGACGGTCGTTGTAAGGCATGAAAACATGTACCGGATGGCTCGAGAACATGGAAAGGTATGCCCCGGCGATCCCGCCGGCAAGACTGGACTGACCGTGGCGGTTGAAGTCCGCCTCAACCGATCCCGCGCCCCGGAGAATGGATCCGGTGTCCACTCCGGCGAAGGCCGCAGGGAACATCCCCACCGGGGAGAGAACGCTGAACCTCCCCCCCACGTTGGGGGGCACCGGAACTGAGACTATTTCAACTTCGTTTGATCAAATTAATACCTTCATTAGTACTAACCCATATGAATTTGATATTCATCAATTCATATCTTTTGGAATAGATGGTTTGGAGATCTTTC
>CAYLXG010000007.1:23889-27121 GCA_964387445.1 uncultured bacterium | reverse complement strand
TCCCCACCGGGGAGAGAACGCTGAACCTCCCCCCCACGTTGGGGGGCACCGGAAGGGTGTGCCAGCCCTTCTCCGCCGCCAGCTGCCTCAGGCTGCCCTTCTCCGGGTCCGTTATGGCCACCACGGGGGCTTCCGGGCCCAGAAGGCGCCTGAGCTCCATGAAGATGGAAAGGGTCTCGGCTGTTCCGCCGGACTTGGTTATCACGCAGATGGCGGGATTCCGCGCTCCGGCGGACTCCACTTCCCCTGCTATAAGGGCCGAATCCGGGGAGTCGATGAGCCTGACCCTGCCGTTCTCGCCGCCGCAGGCCGAGAGCACCGCCCGCAGCCCGAGCGAGGATCCGCCGATACCCGCCACGAAGAGCACATCGCACTTCTCCATGAGGTCACCGGCCAGGTCTTCGGTCCTCCGGTGAAGCGGGTCCATCCCGGGAAGGTCCAGGAAGCCCAGTCTGCCCGCAAGCCTCCACTCCTCGAAAAGGTCCATGGCATCGGTGCCCACAGGTTCCCACCGATAGGGCGCGCTGAATTCGAACAGTTTTTCCGACACTTCTTCCTCCCTTGCTGGCGGCTTCTTTCAACGGCGAATATACACACCGGGAACCTGTGCACCGATAGGTTTGTATTCTTGCTGAAACGAAAGGAAAAAAGATGACTGGAACGGTCAGGGCATTTCTGGCGATCATCGCGGTGGCTGCCGCCGCCGCGCTGACAGGCGGAGGTAATGGAGATGACAGCATGGGATACAGGGAACTGACCCCGGAAGAGGAATACGTAATAGTCCACGGCGGAACGGAAAGGCCATTCACCGGCGAATACAATGACTTTTTCCAGAAGGGCCTTTACACATGCAGGCGGTGCGGTGCGCCCCTGTTCACCTCGGACACCAAGTTCAGGGCCCACTGCGGATGGCCTGCCTTCGACGATGCCGTTCCCGGGGCGGTGGAAGAGCTTCCAGACCCGGATGGAATGCGCACAGAGATACGCTGCGCCTCCTGCGGGGGTCACCTCGGGCATGTGTTCACCGGCGAGGGCTACACCGATACCGACACGAGGCACTGCGTGAATTCTGTCTCCATGGACTTCCTGCCGGCGGAAAGGCTGGAAACCGCCTACTTCGCCGGGGGCTGCTTCTGGGGCATGGAACACTCTTTCGACCACACGGAGGGGGTTCTGCACGCAGCTTCCGGATACATGGGGGGAACCGACCCTTCACCCACGTATCAGAGCGTCTGCGAAGGCACCACCGGCCACGCGGAAACCGTGAGGGTGTTCTACGACGGAGAAAGGGTATCCTACAGGGAGCTGGCGATGCAGTTCTTCGAGCTGCACGACCCCACGCAGGTTAACCGCCAGGGCGTTGACATGGGCACACAGTACCGCTCAGCGGCATTCTACACGGACCAGGGCCAGCGTGAGATCCTGGAGGAACTGATCTCGACCCTTGAGGATCAGGGGCTTGCGGTGGCAACGGAGGTTGCGCCGGCGGGAGACTTCTTCCCAGCCGAAGAGTACCATCAGAACTACTTCGACAGGAACGGTGTCCGGGGCTGTCATGTGAGGGTAAGCAGATTCCCGGAGTGAGGAAGGTTCAGTTCCATCTGGCAAGGGGAATGGAATCCAGTGGTATGGGCGAGAATACGGTCCTGGTATGCCCACCCGTCCGGAAAACGACAACATCGATGGTGTCGCCCCGGGCGGAAAGGAGGAAGGTGGAGAGACCGTCCTCCCTCACAAGGTCAGGGGGAACATCGTAAAAACCGGGAAGGAAAATTGAAACATCGGAGAGAGCCCCCTCCATGAGGAGCCCGCCGTCGGGGAGCCTTGTGCCGGGCACCCCTTCCGGCCAGCCCAGATGGCCGCTGCCGGGACTGACCACGAAAAGCGATTCGGGAGGAGCCCCGGTGACTACGGCCACGGTATCCCCCGGCTGCAGTTCTACCCCGGGGGCGGTGAACACCCGGGCCGTTCCGGAGAGACCGAAGAGCACAGCCGTGTACCCGGAGGAATCTGCCAGGGCTTCGGAAATGGCTTCGGCTGCAGATGTATCTCCCCTTGCAATGGCTATTTCCAGCTCCATTTCCAGGCGCTCGGTCTCTATCTCCAGGAACGGGTCCGCGCAGAGGGCTGCGGTGTCCGTGGAGAGGACCTCACCTCCCGGGGAAACGCTGAGAACCATCAGGGGGGACCTTCCGGACCACACCACGGGGAACCTCAAGGAGTCCGGGGCCTCCACGGCAAAGGGAGCCGAAGCCACCGCCAGGACAGGCTCGGCGGAGGGAGCGGCGCTCCTTGGTTCATTCCTCTCCCCCCCGCCGCAGCCGGCGACCAGTACTGGACAGAGAAATGTGAATGCAATAGTTTTCCAGACCATTCAACACCCGTTTCAAACAAGCCGGTTCGTGAAAAGGCGGTCACATACCCGATGAAAAGAATATACACTACAGCGGTTTCGGCGGTCCTTCTTCTCACCGCCTGCGGCTCCACTGAGCAGACCAGCGGCTTCTTCGTGGGATCGGTGTCCGGCAGGGCAGCGGAGACGGTGACCCAGGCGGCCAGTGCACCTCAGGCCGAATCCCAGGCGCCGATGCCCGACGACACCCTCCTCAACTGCTCCTTCCAGCGGGTCCTTGACAGGCCATTCGGCCCGGACATACCCTATGATGTCTACGGCGGAGCCCTTCACGTATCGAACCGTTACTTCGACGACCCGGTGATACTCCTCAGCACCGCCGGTCTGGTGAGCGACGGGCTTGTGGAGGCGTCTTTCACCATCACCGACGCCCCGTCCCATGCGGTATGCGGTCTTGTCCTCAGAGCCTCCGGCCCCGATGACTTCCTCCTCCTCGGTGTCAACCGCAGGGGACAGTACACCATTCAGAGATGCAGGAACGGCCTCTGGATACCGGTCATGGGCCTGGACGCCTTCCAGGACTCAAGGCTGCTCCCCTACTCAATGGAGCAGGTGGAACTCTCCGCGGAGGTCCACGGCAGCTACACCGACTTCTTCGTGAACGGGCAGCTCATCCAGGTGGTCAGGACGGCGGTTCCCCCCACCGGCCAGATCGGGATCTTCGTCGACGGGAGGATGGACGCTGAGCTGGACAGGATCACGGTGGTGCCCCTGTGACAGCGCTTATCGCACTGCTTGTGCTGTACGCCCCCCTGGTGACCACCGCCCCGGCGCCACCCTCGAGGGTTTCGAGATCACGCCTGACAACATGCTGGACAC
>CAYLXG010000007.1:22219-23879 GCA_964387445.1 uncultured bacterium | reverse complement strand
CCTCCAAGTGCGCCGCCACTCCAGGCAAGCTCAGGGACGATCTCAGGAGGCTCTATGAAGCTGGTTTCTTCCTGATACAGCCCTGTGACCTGGAGAACGGCCTTCGGAACGTTCCCTTCAACAGAAGACCGGTGATGATAACCTTCGACGACGGCTGGGAGGATAATTTCAGGTACCTTGAGAATGGGGGCGACAGGTTCGTGGACCCCAACTGCGCCGTTGCGATAGTGAACGATTTCATCCAGGATCATCCCGACTTCGGAAGGGGGGTTACCTTCTTCATCAGCTGGGACAAGGTGCCCTTCGGCAGCCATACGGAGGAGAAGCTGAACCAGGTGCTGGACATGGGCCACGCCATAGGGAACCACACCGCCGACCACAGGTCCTTCATGGAGATACACCCCACCACCTACTCCACGCAGGTCATACCGGCCCTGGATTCCTTCAGGCGGAGGCTGGGCCTCAGGACATCATCGGTGAACGCCCTGGCCTACCCCGGCGGCAAGCTGCCATCCGCGGCGGGAGCCGAGGAGGTACTCGCCGAGATGGAATACATGGGCAGGGAAGCGGTGGTCCAGGGATACCTTGTGGACGGTTCGGTGGAGAACCTGAGCAGGATCTATGAGACGGACACAGGAAGGTTCAGGATAAGCAGGTTGGACATGGCCCTCTACAGCGTGAACAGGCTTCTGGGCTGGAACAATCTCATGGAGAAGAGCATAGCCCGCAGTTCCCTCCACGACCCGCTCCCCTGGAGGCCCTAGGAGGGCTGCCTCCTGGTCCACCTTCTCCCGGGGAGTTTCCATCTGTTCCGCACCCCCGGGTATCCCACACACAGAACAGCGCCGCTCCTGCCCATTCCCAGCAGCGGGCTCAGTATCTTAAGGACCCCGTTCCAGAGCGTTCCCAGACCCATGGCCCTTGCCTTGATCTCCACCGCGGCCGCTGCAATCACTGTGTCGGCAGATCCGGTAACGTTCTTCAGGGGCGCGTGGAAGAAAAGCACGCATGGAGCGCCCCAGGCAAGCAGGTCCTCCCCCGCCCGAAGCCTTCTCACCATGGGCCGGGCCCTTCCTGAGAGCAGTGTGACGAGCCTTAAGGAATCCGCGAATGCCAGAATTCTGAGAACCGGCCTCACCAGCTTCTTCTGGACCCTGTCCGCCCCGGACACCACCGTTACACGCAGTCCCTGGTCGTTGTGGCCGGTTGGCGAAAGACCCACCGGAGAGAGCATCTCATCGATGACAGGATCGGCAAGGTCTTCCTTCAGGTAGATGCGCACCGATCGCCTTGAGGCGAAGAGCCGGTCAACGCACCCGGCAAGGGGCAGGTCTCCCTGATCCTCCAGCGGCTCCAGGTCCCAGCAGTTCGCAGGGCAGTGAGCTCCGCAGTGGCCGCAGCCTATGCAGATCGTGGAGAAGCACTCCACCCTTCCCCCTGGTCCTGTCACCACCGCTGAGACCGGGCATACCCGGGAGCAGATGCCGCACCCGGTGCACCTCTCCTGAATGAAGTCTCCCCTGACATCAAAGCCGCTCACGGGACCACCTGCAGGTCCACATCCGGCGTCTCCATCCCCGGGAGCACCTCTATGACCCCTGGCCAGGCCCCGTAGGGCTCCCCGGGATCCCATACCCCGCTTCCGTTCCTGTCCACGAAG
>CAYLXG010000007.1:17012-22209 GCA_964387445.1 uncultured bacterium | reverse complement strand
GTAGTCACCCGGGGCGAAATCCCCCCTGATCACAGTGTCTCCCCCTCCCGCGGACGAGACCACAACGGAGACGGCCACGGAGGCTATTCCCGTTATCCTGCCGGATATGGAGCCGGGGCTCTCGCTCCAGGCGGGAATGAAGGTCCAGCTCTTCCCTGCAAGGGTGTCGCCCTGTAGGGAGACCAGCCCGGAATCAAGGTCGATCCGGTACTGCTTCTCCCCCAGCAGATCAACTTCAGGGTGGAACTCGAACGCGGTGGGAGAGGTTCTCAGCAGCTCCCCGGCCACCGGGGTCTGGTCGTAGACCCTGGTAACGCCGTAGAGGGCACTCAGCGCTTCCAGATCCACCCAGTCGGAGAAGGAGATCACGAAGGGGCCCCGGGGGGGTACTTCAGTGCCACCGTCCTCCGGGTATGCGGACTGCACCGCAAAGGGGTATGACGGCAGTGAATCCACCGCCCAGAACTCTATGGAATCAGGCAGCGAAGGATTCCCCGCAAGGTCCTCAATTCCCGAGGCGGACACTGTGTAGAGGGTGTCCTGCAGCCTCTGGCCGGTGTAAACGGTGAGCAGCCCGGTGGATGATCTTCCCCGGGATACCTCAGCGCCCAGCAGGGGCACATCGATCCCGTCCGGACCGGTTATCCTTATCCCGGTATCCACTCCGGGGGGCCTTACCTGCTCGTTCCAGCCTATCTCCACATGCCAGCCGTCGATGGCGTCGGCGTGGGAGATCACAGGTCCGATGCTGTCGACTATGGTCATGGTGAGGGAGAAGGAGGCCGTGTCGCCAGGGACCAGGGTGACGAACTCGAAGGCGCCGGGCTCCCTTTCAGGGTCCCAGGACCTGCTCATGTCGTTGTCCTCGTAGCAGACCACCCTGTAGTCGCCTTCGGGAAGCCATCCCATGGTCACCGTGTCCGTTGAGTCGGGATAGCCTGTCAGGTAGGCGCCGGAGGTGTCCGGAAGGAGGAAAAGGTCGCACCTGGTCAGCTCGGTGACCTCTCCCCCCCCTGAACGGGAGAGCAGCCCCCGGATCCAGGCGAAGTCGTCCCTGGGAACGGAGTTCCAGACAAGGCTGAGGGGTTCGTTCACCGGGTTCCCCCTGCGGTCCTGCAGCTGTCCGGATACCGTCACGGTGAGCACGGGTCCGCCCCCTTCGGCGCGTATCACTATCCGCCTGTCATCAACGGTGACCGCCGCATCAGCCGGGAAGACCTCAACCATTGATTCAGAGCCGGAGATCCTCTCGGAGTACTCGATCACCACCCGGGAGGGCACTGTGCCCTGGAATCCCGGTTCCGGCGATACGGACACAACCTCAGGAGGGTCCCGGTCCTCGGGGCCTCCGGAGGGGGCCACCACCTTCGCGCAGGCCGCCAGCAGGAGCAGCCCGAAAACAGAATAGGAAAGCCTCATTTGCGTGATGCCAGCTTCTTCCTGATCTGGGCGGACTTCCTGTAGAAACCCTCCGCTTCCGAGTGTCTTTTCATCTTTTCCAGAACGATTGCCAGTTCAACGATGTAGTCGGGGTCGGAAGGGTTCCTGGAGACTGCGTTCCTCAGGTACTCCTCGGCTTCAGCAAGGGCTCCGGTGAGGTTCGCGCACCTTCCCAGGTAGAACCAGGCCAGGTGATGGTCCGAGTCGTCTGAGACCACCTCCCCGAGGATGTCCATAGCCTTGGAGTAAAGACCGTTCCGGAGGCTGGCCACCCCTTCCAGGAAGTCCATCTGCAGCGGAGGCAGGGCGTAGTCCCCGGCCCTAGCGCGCCAGTGGGCGTCCCTGAGACTGCCGATGGCCATTATCACAGCCCTCATGTCCAGGGCCTCCGGAGGGAACTCCTGTATCTGCTCCGCCACCGGCTTCCTGTGTTCCACCGGAGCAGGCGGTTCCTCTTCCTCCACCCCGGGATCCTCGTCTTCGTCCTGCTCCTGGAAGACCTCCTCCAGCTCCGCCATGGATCCAGCCGGGACCTCGGGTCCTTCTTCGGAGACTTCCTCCTCAGCAGTAGCCGCCGCAGCCTCTTCCCTGTTTGCGAACAGGGCCATCTGCCTTCCGGAGAGCTTCTTCTCCAGCAGCCTCTTGAAACCGGCCTGGAGCCTCTGCTCGTCGTCTATGACCTTCAGCAGCTGCCTCAGCTGGAACTCGCTTATGTCATCGGTTATCAGCACCTTCTGCCGTATCTCCCTGGGAAGCTTCAGCAGGTTCAGAAGCTGGGTTATCCTGGCCCTGGAGTAGCCCAGCATGTCCGCAAGCCTGCTCCTGTTGGCCACTATCTCCCTCCGGAGCAGGGCCTCGAACAGCATGGCCTCCTCGGTGCAGTTGCTTATCAGGGCGTGGGCCGGACGAACATGTACCGTGGAGCGCACCACCAGGCACTTCACCATGGAGCGGCCCTCGGTCCTGAGGTGCCACACGGTTCTGTGGTTCCCCACCAGTGAGTAGCCCCTGTCCTCCTCTATGAGCACCGGGGGAAGCACCGGGGTCTCGTCCCCCTCATCCCTGGCCCAGTTCGCCGGGGGCTCTATGCCGTCAATCTCTGTGATCAGAATTTCCTCGAGGGGCAGATGGTCCGCCATTACCTCGGTGTCTCTATCCATTTGAAACCCTCCCTTCGAACAGAACCTCCGCAAGCCTGTCCGGGTCGCCGGGCACCCTTGTCGCTCCGGGGAGTCTTCTGAACATGTTCCTCTGTCTCCTGGCGTACTTCCAGGTATTGGCGGATATCCTTTCGAGGGCCTCGTCCAGGGTGATATCGCCGTGAAGATGATCCAGTATCTCAGCATATCCTATGGTTGCGGAAAGAACCGGCTCCTCCGGCACTCCGGACGCCAGCAGACCCTCCACCTCGGCCACCAGACCGGCCTCCGCCATTGCCATGGTCCTCATCCGTATCCGGTTCCTGAGGGTAACGTTGTCCGCCTCGAGCACCGCGAAAACGAACCTGGGGTCAGCCTTCCCTCCGGTCTTCAGTGCCGAGGGAAGCTCTCCGCTGAGCAAAGCGATCTCCAGGGACCGCAGCAGCCTTACATTGTCCGCTGCCCCTATCCTGCGGGCCTCCCCCTGATCCAGGCCCTCGAGCAGCCTGAAGAGGGAGCCCGGCATCTCATCCTCGATCGAGGAGAGGGCATTCCTGAGCGTGTCGTTCCGGGATGGAAGCGGGTCGGAAAGCCCAGCCAGGTGCATTATGTAAAGTGCTGAACCCCCCACCACAAGGGGAATTCCTCCCCTGGCCATAATGGATTCGATGCATTCCATAGCCGCGGCTGCAAACCAGCCGGCGGAGAGCAGGGAGTCCGGCGGCGCAATGTCCATCATGTGATGAGGCACCCTGGCCATCTCCTCCCTGGAGGGCTTGGCGGTGCCCACGTCCATTCCCCTGTAGAACTGCCTGGAGTCGGCGGAGACTATCTCCACCCCGGGATACATCGCCGCAAGCTCCATCGCCGCGGCGGTCTTCCCGGAGGCGGTGCATCCGGCGATCACAGGAATGAATGCCCTATCTTCCAAAGCGGTTCTCCAGCTCCTTGAAGGGAATCTCTATCATTGTCGGCCTGCCGTGGGGGCAGTGGAAGGGGTCGTTCATGGTGAACAGCGTGTGGAACAGGTTCGCCGCCTCCGACTGGGTCATGCTGTCCCCGAACCGTATGGCTCCCTTGCAGGCGCTGGAGGCAGCTATCCTCTCAAGCTCCGAAACGGAGGCCTCCCCCCCGCCGGATAGGGCATCCATGACCTCCCTGAGGGCCTCGGCTCCCCGTCGTATCCCCACCGGCACGCTGTGGAGGTAGAGGGTGTCTCCCTCCACACGGTAGTCGTACCCCGCCTGCCTTATCACAGGGCCGTAGAGATTCAGCACCGCCATGTCGTCGCCGTCCACGGAGATCTCCTCGGGGAGGAGCATCCTCTGCTGCCCGGCGGATGCCGCCCCCTTAAGCGATGCCAGTATCTTCTCGTAGAGTATCCGTTCGTGGGCTGCGTGCTGATCCACCAGGAGCAGCCCCGTGGCGGTCTGGGTCACCAGGTAGGACCTGGAGAGGATGATCATCTCCACTGGGTCCTCCCATGAGGCGGAGGCAGAACGTGCGGGCTGCTCCCGGGAGGGCTTCTCGAAATCAAGCGCGGTCTGGAATACGCCGCTGCTCACCCTGGAAGGGCGACCCTCGGACCTGTAGCCCCCTCCCCCTGAGAAAGATACGGAAGAGGATGAAAGGGTGGATTCCCTCCTGGAAGCGGTTATGCCCGCCAGCGCAGTGCGCACCGCTGACTCCACCTCATATGGCTTCCTGAACCGGACCTCCCTCTTTGCAGGGTGGGCGTTCACGTCAACCAGCGAAGGCTCCAGGTGAATGGAACATGCCAGCAGGGGTTCGCCAGCCGGCCCTGAGAAAGCTTCCCTTATCGGTCTGTACACAGCAGGTGCGGTTACCGGCCTTCCGTTCACCAGGATGTACTGGTGGGCCCGTGAGGTCCATCTCTTGTCCGGGAACACGGTGAGCTCCACCTTGACTCCGGAGCTCCCCGAGGAGCCTGAGACGCACCGCTGCCCCCTGGAAAGGCCGTAGCGCTGCCTGAGCCTCTCCTCCACCGATGCGGCGGCGGCCAGGGAGAATACCTCCCTGCCTCCGTGGAGCAGCCTGAAACCGCAGTCAAGCGCCGAAAGCGACGCTCCTGTGACCATCCGTTCTATCCATGAAAGCTCGGTGGTCTCCGAGCGGAGGAACTTCCTCCTGGCGGGCTGGTTAAAGAAGAGGTTCTCCACGGTGACCGTGGTCCCCCGTGTCCTTCCGGCGGGCTCCATGGTGTCCATCCTCCCCCCGGTGATCACCATTTTCCAGGCCTCTTCACCGGTGGAGGTGAGTATCGTCATCCTGGAAACACTGGCTATGCTGGGAAGGGCCTCACCGCGGAATCCCAGGGTGTGTATGTCGTTAAGGTCGGTGGCGGAGGCAATCTTGCTGGTGGCATGGCGCTGAACGGCCATCAGGAGATCGTGCCTCGACATCCCGCCGCCGTCGTCCCTCACCGCTATCAGCTTGCGTCCTCCGGCCTCCAGCTCGATCTCCACCGAAGAAGCCCCTGCGTCCAGGGCGTTCTCCAGCAGTTCCTTCACCACCGAAGCGGGCCGTTCCACCACCTCTCCGGCGGCTATCAGGTTGATCAGCTGATCCGGAAGCCTTCTTACCTCTGCCATTCTCTC
>CAYLXG010000007.1:0-17002 GCA_964387445.1 uncultured bacterium | reverse complement strand
CCATCGTTGATGCCAAGCACAATCTGCAGATCCGGGTTGGACTGGATGGCAACAGAATTGCTACGCAATTCTGGTGCCGGGAGAGGGAGTCGAACCCTCACGCCCTTGTGGGGCAGCGGATTTTAAGTCCGCTGTGTCTGCCATTTCACCATTCCGGCACCGTGAAAACTGTTAACGCACCGAATATAATACCTCCTGTCAGATACATGATGCACATCCTATATTCCACCGGATTCGTAACGTAAATGGAAGGATATTCATGAATTCACTTCTTCAAGCGTCCACCATGAAGGAAGGAAGGAAGGAATGGCATTCTCTTCTGGCCATTCTCGTCTTCGCATCACTCCTCCGCATACTGGGCATAGGCTTCGAATCCTTCTGGAACGACGAACTCTCGTCGCTGCACAGGAGCTCATACGAAACACTGGGTGAAGTAGTCGAGCTGGGAGTGATCCCGGACGTTCATCCCCCGGGATATCAGATTCTCCTCTATTTCGTGGAGCGCTGGGTGGGGAACGACGAAACTGCCCTTCGCCTGCCATCTGCGATCGCCGGCATCGCCACGGTCCTCATCGTTTATCTCCTTGGCATGAAACTATTCAACAGAAGGGTTGCGTTTCTGGCATCGGCAATGATGTCCGTTTCCCCTGCGCACATATGGCTCAGCCAGGAGGCACGGCCCTACTCAATCCTTATCTTCCTTACCACTCTGGCGGTGTACCTGCTGATTCGATACTGGAAGAACGACAACGACAGGGTTTCACTCATGATACTCTCTCTGGTTTTCGTTCTGCTGGAGTACCTCCACTACTTCGGGCTCCTCGTCTGCGCACTTGCCGGGTCCTGGCTTCTGTTTCATTCGCTTAGAACGAAAAGGAACAGGGCTGCGGTTCTCCTCTGTCTTGCGCTTCCGGTGATGGCATACCTACCATGGATCCCGATCATGGCCGAGCAGTCGGGGGGAACCTCCTACATATCGTCGCCTGGCATCATGTCGATCGTATACGCCTTCATCGAGATAGCGGGGTGGTCAAAGCCCCTGCTGGCGGTTTTCGCGGCACTGGCAGCACTTCCTGTCATATCCCTTGTTCGGAGGAAGGATATCCCCGGAAGAGCCGGCCTCCTTCTGCTCCTGGCGTGGATAGCTTTGCCTCTTGCGGTTTCACTGGCGGTTTCCTGGCTGATCACGCCTGTATACACCGCAAGGAACTTGATGATCGTTCTGCCTGCTGTGATGCTGCTTCAGTCATTGGCCTGCATGGAGTTCATGAAGCACAGGGTCGCTGGCATCGTCACCGGAGCCGGAGTGACAGCCCTGATGCTTGTGCAGCTTGTCTTCGTGCGGGAGCACTACACCGTGCCCCACAGGAACCAGTTCAGGGAAGCAGCGGAGTATGTGGCTGTGAACTTCGATGAAAATGGAGATGCGGTGATCCTGGCCTCGGCCTGGAATGAGGCATACTTCGACTATTATCTCCGCAGAGCGGGAAGCGGAGCCGAAGTTGATCTCAGGGCCGCAGGGGAAGAGGATATTCCAGCTGTTGAGGACCTTATTGACCTGAGGAATCCTGGCGAAGTATGGCTTCTGTGGGGCCATGTTGAACCGGATGAAGGCGTTCTCAGAATACTGGAGTCCAGTTATGCCGGTTCTGAGTACGAGCCCTTACTGGGAGCCGGGGTCTGGCACTTCACCGGGAGGGAATGAAACCCCCATCATGAACCCCGCTGACCAGCGGCCCCCTGATTCCCTCCTGGCGGCGGCGCCGGCGATCACCCGGCGGCCGATCAACGCCAGCTGAACCTCCCCGGAGAACTCTCCCCCTTCACGGTGGGATACGGAGGCCAGCAATTCGGGTACCGGCCTGGCGGCAAGGTGAAGACCAGGCTCAATGGGGTTCACCGAAATGCTGCATTCCCGGAGGGCTGCCGCGATACTGGCCAGGGGCTCGTCCTCGTCCATCCCCGCCTGAAGGAGCAGCGGCCCCACGGTGAGCGCCGCGGAGACCCTCCGTCTTGAGATGGAGTCGTCCAGGGCCCCGCCTGAACGGAACTCAAGTGGTCCCAGGGAGGCCCTTGCCATGACCCAGGGCTCGCTCCTGCCCCGGTGGTGAAGCCATGCAGGGCCCAGGCGAAGGTTGTCCCACGCACGCAGGGAAAAGCCTGCGCAGAAGGCATCCTCGCCTGCGGCGACCTGGATGCCCCCGGATGAATACTCCCCGAAGAAACGGGGATCCTCCCCAGTAAGGTCCCTCGCCTCCACTGATGCCCCAGCCCACCTGAGTCCAGCGCCCTTTCCCGCTTCGAACTCCCACAGCCGAAGCTCCGCCCCTGAAAACTCCAGGAAGCCTGCATACGCCCCTTCAGCGACCCATGAGCCCACAGAAGGCCTTACCCCTGCGGTGGAACCTGTTGAGAGCACTCTGAAGGTCCTCCGGGGGCCGTGCATGTAAACCGCCTCGGCGAAATCCTCTCCGGGTATGAACGGAATCCCGGGAACACCTTCCCATCCTGCTTCGGGAACGAGGCCGTACATGGTACGGAAATCGTGCGCTCCCCCTGTGGAAACAGGCTGGAGCATGGGTACCAGGGCCGTCAGTACCAGCAATGGGTACCAGGTCATTTCAGGACCTTCAGTATCTCCGCGGCCTTGCGTCTGCCGATTCCCGGCACCTCCGCTATCTCCTCCTCGCTGGCCGCGGCAATTCTCGATACGCTGCCGAACTTCCCAAGCAATGAGGCTTTAAGCGCCGGACCTATGCCGGGGATGTCATCCAGTGCCGAGTGAAAATGGCTCCTGGCCCTGCGGCTCCTGTGGAAGGATATCACGAACCTGTGGGCCTCGTCCCTCATGGCCCGGAGCAGCAGCAGGGGCGGGGCGTCCCTGGGGAGCTTGATCTCCCTTTCCTCGGGAGCGGTAAGGAGCACCTCCTCCTTCTTGGCGATGGAGACGAATCTGGTGCCGGGCATGAATTCTGCCCCTGCGGCCCAGGCGGCCCTGAGCTGGGTGATGCCGCCGTCTATCAGGAAAACATCCGGGTGCTCCTCCTCCAGATGGGAGGCGAATCTGGTTACCGCGTTGCCTATCATGGCAGGATCGTTCCTGGATATGTCTTCGGGCATTGTGAACCTTCTGTATCCGTTCTTGTCGGGCTTTCCCTTCCTGAAGCTCACAAGCGCCGCCACCGGTGAGTGCCCCTGTATCGTGGAGGCGTCCAGGCAAACCATCCACTCAGGGGGGACTTTCAGCCCCAGGATGTCCGCTATGGCCTCCAGGGAGGCCTCCAGGCGCTCCTTCTTCCCTGCGGGGTGCTTCCACTCCAGCTTCATGAGGAAGTTCCTCAGGTCCCTCTCGGCAACGTCCACCAGTGAACGGAGACCTCCCCGTTCAGGAACGGCGATCTCAACGGGAGATCCTCTCTTCTCGGAAAGCCAGGCCTCCAGGAGTTCCCTGTCGTCGGGCTCCGAACCCAATACCACCTGCCTGGGCACGTCTCCGGTCTCGGAGTAGTAGGAGCGGACCAGGATGGAGATCAGCTCGCCGGTGCCCGCCAGCTTCCATCTGGATGTGAAAGGAAGCCGCAGGCTTCCCATGAACCGCCCGCCCCTGACCTGTATGACTATTCCCCAGTTCTCCGATACGGCCATGACATCCCTGGGAATGCTGTCCCTGAGGGACTCAGGCGTTGGCCACCCGAATGAGTCCAGCCTCCGGAGAAGGTCCCTGAGGGCCGCGGCCCTCTCGAACTCCAGTGCCCTGGAAGCGGCCTCCATCCTGGAGATTATCTCCTTCCTTGCCTGATCCCAGTGGCCGCGGAGTATGTAGAGTATGCTCTCCACCCTTTCCCTGTACTCCCTGTCCTGCTCCTCGGAGCACGGCGAGGGGCAGCGGTCCATCTGACCCATGAGACATGGGCGCTTTCTGGGCTTCAGGGTGGAGGTGGTGCACCTCCTCAGGGGGTACAGGTCCATCAGGAAGGCCACCAACGACTTGAGGTTCCCGGCGTCGGGATAGGGTCCGAACCTGGGAATGTTCAGGGATCGGTCGGGATTCCTGGTTATCACCAGCCTGGGATACTTCTCCCCTGCGGTCACCTCCAGCCAGGGATACCTGCTGGAGCTTCTCAGGTCCACGTTCAGAGGGGGCTTCAGCATCCTGATCAGCTCGGATTCCAGGATCAGGGCTTCCAGCTCGGTCCTGGTCACGGTCCACTGAACGGTTTCCGACTTCTCCAGAAGGGTTCGGTGACGCATGTCGCCGGGGTTGGAAAGGTGCCCCCGGAGCCTCTTTATCAGGCTCTTCGCCTTGCCGATGTAAAGCACCTTGCCCCTGCCGTCCAGGAAGCGGTATACCCCGGGAAGGTCAGGGGCGCCGGAGACAGATCTTTTCAAAGGATCAGCGGTCACGGCGGATCAGCCTCTTCAGCAGGCTCCTTGTCTCACCTCCCGCGGTGAGAAGGAACACGGAAAGGGACACCGCCATCACCGCGAGCCCCGCCGCGGCAACCGCGCCGGCTCCCTGGAGCAGCCCTTCCGCTGCATAACGGTTCACCAGGCTCCTGGCCGGGAGCAGCACCAGCAGTGCAGCGGCGGCTGCGGAGCCCATGGAAAGCCAGTTGCCGGCGGTTATTCGAGAGGGACCAACCCTTCCCCTGAGGGTGCGCCTCAGCAGAATGAGGTTCACCGCCGAGGAGACGCTGCTGGCAAGGGCGAGCCCCGCCAGGGGTTCCGCAAAGCCTGTCCTGAGGAAGAGAACCGTGAGAACGATGTTCATTATGATGTTGAGCCCCATACAGCCAACGGCGATCTTCACAGGGGTCCTGGTGTCCTTCATGGCATAGAACACCGGGGCTGTGATCTTCACCGCTGCGTAGAATACCATTCCAGCGGAGTAGTACCGCAGGGCTGCCGCGGTAAGGGCAAGGGAATCGGCGGTGAACTCCCCCCTGAAGAACATCACCCTGACCACCGGTTCCGCCAGCACCACCATGAAAAGCGATGCCGGTATCATTATTCCGCTGAGGGCAACGGTTGAGAAGTTCAGTGTCCTGCCCGCCTCATTGAGCTTTCCCATGGCGGTCTGCCTGCTGAGAGTGGGCAGCAGGGCGGTGGCCAGGGCAATTGCGAATATGCCCTGGGGCACCTGGGTAACCCTGAGGCCGTAGGAAAGGGCGGCAACGCTGCCCTCCCGGAGCATGGAAGCTATGAGCTGGTCCACCAGTATGTTCACCTCGGCGGCCAGAAGACCGATAAGGGCCGGCACCGCGAGCCTCAAGACACGCTTCATGCCCGAACTCCGCCAGTTGAAGTCGGGGATGATGCTTATTCCCCTGCTCTTCAGGAAGGGCACCTGCACAAGCAGCTGCAGCAGGCCTCCGGCAAGCACGCCTGCGGAATAGGCCCACACAGGAAGCCCGGTCATCCAGGCCTTTGCAAGCACGAAAAGGCCGAAGAGGGCCGAGAGGTTGAAGAGCAGCGGGGCCAGCGCCGGGGCCAGGAAGTGCCTGTGGCTGTTGAGTATGCCCATGCAAACCGAGGCCAGCCCCACGAACAGTATGTAGGGGAAGAGAAGCCTGAGAAGGCTTGCGGTGAGTTCGCTCTTCCCCGGGACATCCCTGAACCCGGCGGCGAAAACGTCCACCAGGACCGGTGCAAGGAGCATTCCCAGAAGAACGATGACCACCAGGACCGTTCCGGTGAAGGTGAGTATCCTTCCGGCGAGCTTCCCCGCCCTCTCCTGGCCCTCAGTTACCAGGAGCTCGGTGTAGGTGGGAACAAGCGCCGAAGCCACCGTGGCCTCCCCGAAGAGCCTCCTGAGAATGTTCGGTATGATGAATGCAATGGTGAACGCGTCGGCGGACATCCCGGTGCCAAGCACCGCCGCCTGACCCACGTCCCTTGCCAGCCCAAGTATCCTGCTCAGGAAGGTAAGCACCCCAAGGAGCCCGGCGGCCCTTGCGACGCTTCGTCCCTCCTGTGCCGGGGTGCCCAGGCCCAGGGGTTCGCCTTCGGTGGCTGCGTCAGCCAACAGTCATTCTCCCGCCTGTATCAGACGGATATCCGCCACTCCTCTTCAGCTGTCTGGGAGAGCCCTGCACCACCCTGGGCCAGCACCTCCTTCAGCCATTCAAGGGACTTGTCGAACCTGTCGAGAAGGACTTCCTGCCCGTCGTCTGTGGAAAGCATCAGGAGCTTGGAGTTCTTCGCGTACTTTCCCCTTGAGACCTTCAGGCCGTTCAGGGGAAGGCTCACCGGCTTTCCCTTCACCATGAGAGGATGCCCATCTGCATCTGGAACGGGGCCATCTTCCCCAGGTCGTGGTAGACGAACCTGCGGTGGGTGACCACTATTCTGCTCCTCACCGGGAACTTCACCTTTTTGCCCTGAAGGGTGTACCTTTTAGTGTCAGCCAGCACCCTTTCCTCCGGATCAGGCTTGAACGACGCCATGCCAGCTCCTTTCACCGCTGCATTAAGATGCCTGACTATAAGAAGGCGGAGGTTCAAAGGAAAAGGCCGCCTTCCGCGGGGGTCTGTAAAAACCTTATCTTATGCCTTTCCAGGAGGAGCATATGAGGGACAACCCCTTTTTCCCCGAAGAGGACGTGGATCTGATACTGAACGGGCAGAGCGTGTTCACCGGAGCGCTGCTGCTGGCGGACATCTCCGGTTTCACCGAGATCACCGAATCCCTCACCAGGGGAGGGAAGAAAGGTGTGGAGGAACTCTCTTCCCTGCTCAACAGGTGCTTCGACTCAATGATAGGGGCCATACATGCCCACGGAGGTTCGGTACTTTCCTTCTCAGGCGACTCCATACTGGCCCGTTTCAACTCAGGCGTTTCCGGCGAGTCATGCGGAAAGCAGCTCCTTGCGGCCATGGAGGAGTTCAGACGTGTGGTGATACTGGGAGAGCGTTTCTCAATAAGGGTCAAGGCAGTGGCTGGAACCGGGAGCTGGAACCAGTATATCCTGGGCAGCCCCTCCAGGGCCCACATGATAGTGACAGGAGGCCTCGTCCGGGAGCTGGCCGCCCGGGAGAACACCGCATCGCCGGGGGAACTTATCCTCCTGAGGAGCGCCGCGGAACCCCTCCCGGAGGTGCTGAAGCCTCCAGAGGTCTCCCCGGGGTCCTTCCTCTCCCCTGGTTCGGAGAGGACCCATGGTGAGTACAGGCCGGTGACCCCTGTTTTCGTAACCGCCCGCTGCCCCTCTTCCCGGTGGTGCATAGAGGGTCTGCAGGACCTTGTGACAAGCATTCAGGACATCATCGAGGAACACGGGGGCTACCTTCATCACATAGACGACCTGGTGGCCGGCGGAACCAGGCTGATGGCCCTCTTCGGAGCCCCTGTCTCCCACGGACGGGACACCGTGAGCGCCGTTGAGGCAGCCCTGGGGATCGCAGGGGGAAGCTACGGGCATTTCCGTGTATCCTGCGGCATCGACACCGGATTCGTCTTCGCCGGGATGATCGGGAACGAGTCAAGGAAGCGCTACACGGTGATCGGAGACCCGGTGAACACCGCTGCCAGACTATCCGAAACGGTTGCCGACTCTGGTGTTGCGGTATCCGAAGCAGTTGCCGGGGCCTCTTCGAGGGAGATCAGGTACGGCCCTCCGGCGGCTGTGACCCTCAAGGGCAAGAGCACCGTGCAGAGGGCGTTCCCGGCTGTTGGAGCGGTTCCCCGGGACAAAGGGAGCGCCTTCGTAGGCAGGGAGAATGAGCTGGCAAGGCTTCTGGAGCTGGCCGAAAGTGGAGGAGGCCCTGTTCTCCTCTACGGAGGGGCAGGTGTGGGGAAAAGCACCCTCACCCACCGTTTCGCAGATGAGATTTCCAGGGAGTTCCCCAGGGTGATGAAGGGCTTCGCCGGAGAGCGCCGGTCCGGTGCCTCCATAATGGGAAGCCTCCTGATGAACGCCTGCGGGATCGAACCGGGGATGTCACCGGAAGAGAAATGGAAAAGACTGGCCGAACTGACAGACGGAACCGGCGACCAGCAGCTGAAAAGGCGGGAGCCATTCCTGGCGGGAATGCTGCTTCGGCTGGAGGTGGACGACCCCGGTTTCCTCAGGGTGCCGCCCAAGCTCCGCAGGGAGAACCTTGTGGACGCGCTGGTTATTCTCCTGGCCCGGCGGGGAACTGCTGTGATCGTGGAAGACGCACACAGGGCCGGCGAAGAGGAGCTGGAGCTTCTCATGGAGGTGATCACCGGGGTCAGACAGAGGTCGAAGGTCTTCTTCCTGCTCACCGCCCGTCCCGAAGGGGAACCGGCGATACCTTCGGAGACGGTCCCTGAAAGGATCAACCTTGAAGGCCTCTCCGACCAGGAATCCGATGCCCTGCTCCTGGTGCATTCAGGGGGATCGCCCCTGGAGGAGAACATAGCCTCGCTCCTGAAGGAGAAGGCCAGGGGTAATCCGTTCTTCCTGGTCCAGTTCCTGCTTTACCTGAAGGACAGGAACCTGATAAAGGAAGAGAACGGAATGTGGATCAGGTGCGGGGAGGAGAGCCTGGAACAGCTTCCCGAGTCGGTCTTCTCCATGATAATGGCCCGTATCGACACACTGGCGGAGAGGACCCGGGAGAGCCTGAAGGTTGCCAGCGTCGTGGGAATGAGGTTCAGCGAACCCCTCCTCAGCAGCGTTGTGAACCGCAGCGTTCACACGGAGCTTTCAGAGTCAATGAAGGCTGGGCTCACCTTCGTGAACTCCTACGCAGAACTTGAGCACATCTTCAGCCACATGCTCATCAGGGACGTTGCCTACGACTCCCTGCTCACCGAGAGGAGAAGGGAGCTTCACCGGGAGATAGGAGGGCATCTGGAGAAGATGAACCCCGGCGGAGGCTCCGAACCGTTCCTGGCGGAGCATTTCCTCAAGGGAGAGGTCTGGGAGAAGGCGGCGGAATACTCAGTAAAGGCAGGGGAGCTTGCCGCCGAGGAATACAGGAACTCCCAGGCGCTGGACCATTTCCACACCGCTGAAGCAGTTCTGGCGGAACACCTTCCCGAAGAGAAGCAGGCGCTTGCCAGGTGCTGTCTTCTCTCCGGCAACGTGCTGGACAGGGTGGGCAGCTACGAGACTGCCCTGGAATACTACGGAAGAACGGTGGCCTCCTCAAGGACACCTGAACTCACCCTGAAGGCCCTTCTGAGCATGGCAGACATAATTTTCAACCAGGGCAGCCTCGACGAGTCCATGGAACTCATCGCCGAGGTGGAGGCCCTGGTGGAACAGTCCGAAGGAGACCACATGGACATCCGCACCCATGCTGAAGCCTTCAAGGCATGGACCTACTGCATCAAGGGAGAGATACAGAGGGCGGAGAAGCATGCGCTGAAAGCCGTGGAGCTGGGAGAGAACCTCACCGGCATCACAGGCTACGAAAAGGCCAGGAAGCTGGGCCACGCCCTGAACACCCTGGCAACGGTACACTGGGCGAAATCCGAACTGGACAAAGCCAGGGAACTCTACGAGAGAGCCATAGAGCTGGCCCTGGAGAACGGGCTGAAGAGGGAAGCCGCCGTGACCTGGGGGAACATAGGCCTCACCCTGGAGAAGCAGGGACGCTACCAGGAAGCGGTTGAGAGCATCGAAAAGCAGCTCCGGACATCATCCGAGATCGGCGAGAAGCTCCTCATCCTCAGCGCCCACGGTGACCTGGGCATGACATACGCCATGATGGGAGACTTCTCCAGGGCGCTGGAGCACACCTCCAGACAGCTGGAGCTTTCCGCCGCCATGAAGGTGGGCCACGACAGGCATCTGGCCCTGAATCACATGGCTGAGCTTCACATAGCCTCAGGCAGGCTCGAGGAAGCTGAAGCTTTCCTGGTCCAGGCCGGGGAACTGCTCAAAGAGAAGTATATGGAAAGGGCCGAGGCCCACACCCTCTTCACCTCCGCCAGGCTCGCAGTCGAGAAAGGCGAACCGGAGAAGGCCCTGGAACTTTTCGACAGGTCCCTTGAGATATCCAGGAGGATTCAGTCCCTCTCATTCCAGCACAGGATACTGCTGGAGAAGGGCAGCATCCTCCTCAGCCTTGGCCGGGTCGAAGAAGCCGGCCTGGCCGCCGGGGAATCCGACGAGATAGCCGGGAAGACCGGCATGGAGACCGCAGCTGCCGGAACCGATTCCCTCCAGGGAAGGGTAAGCTGCGCAGAAGGTGACCTCACCGAGGGGCTGAGAAAGCTGCGACGGGCCTGCGATACCTACAGGCGCCTGGGAACCAGGTATCTGCTGGCTGTGAACCTCAGATGGCTCGGAGAACTCCTGGGTGAAGAGGAAGACGGGCCCCTCCGTCTGGAAGAGGCCCGCCGTCTTTTCAGCGAAATGGGTCTCGAATACTGATCTAGAAGGTGGCCTTTATCGCCGCCCATGTCTCGGAATCCAGCGACTGCGCGTCGGAGGGCACCACTATGGTGCAGCCGTCGGGGGCGGTTACCGTAAGGTCGTCGATCCAGACGGTGTCACCCGGCTCGGAGTAGGTCCTGGCCTCTATAACGAGACCGGTGTGGCCTTCATCCACCGTCCATGAGTACTCGGCCATGTCCCATCCGGTGCCGGGACCGTACTCTTCCTGACCGCCGGCGCTGCCGTTGTAGCCGTTGATGTCTCCGGGATCGTCGTTCCAGTGGCCCCAGATCCTGCACGAAGGCGAGGCAGAGGGTGTCATGTCGTAGCGCCAGAAGCTGGCGGTGACAACATCGCCGTCGGAGAGGCCGGTAACCCAGGCGACGAATGCCTGTGGGGTGCCGGAGGTCTGGTCGTCCACCAGCTTCAGCGACTGGCTTCCGCCGTGGACCGGATCGGTGTCAATGCTTGCAATTATGTCGCCGTACGAGCCGAGAATGGTGTCGGAGCCCTCCCAGCCGCATGTGGCGGTGACATCGGCAAATGCCGCGGTGAATACCGCCGCGGCGAGAACTAACAGAAGTGATCTCATCTTCTCTCCCCCTTGGTGTTTCGGTTCAAAGGTTTTCCACCCCTTGCCGGGTCTATCATAACCCCAAAGTGCTCTTTTCATCAAGAACGGATACTGTGCCCGGGGAGACATTCTTCAGCTTGACCTGAAGGCCAGGAGTAAAGATTATACAACTGGAATAACATTACACGCAGATGGAGGCTATCATGATCGCTTCGATGATAATAGCGGTATTTACCTTGTCATCTCCCCCGGTTACCGCAGGAATGGACCTTCCCGCCCATCCCCTCTTCTTCCTGGGCGGAGAGCTTGACGGCGGAGCTGTTCCCTGCCTTGAGAACGGCTTCATTGGAACACGGGCCGGCTATCCCGCTCTTCCCTCGGTCTCGAACACCATCGATCTGCCCCCGGGGATCTCGCCGGGAACATCCGCCCTCTGCCTGAGCCCTGCGTGCTCTCGGGAACCCCTTCCCGTACCGTGGAACCTGCGGCGGTATTCTCCATGAACGCCTTCTGGCCACCTGAACCTGTGGAACTCGCGGGAACGGGATATCCAGGGGGAACCCCCTCCGCCGAGGTGATCATCCATCCCCTCAGGTACAATCCCGTTACCGGAGAACTTCAGCGGCTGATATCCGGAACGGTGAGCATAGGGACCGCACCGGGGCAAAGATCCCTCTCCCCTCCTCCCCTGCCCGCCGAACCTGATGTGTCCATGCTGGTGATAACCTCTTCAGAGATAAGGGAACCCTTCGACTCCCTCGCCGCATGGAGGACCGCCGAGGGAATACCCACCGAAGTGGTCACCACCGACCAGGTCTACACCACCCCGGGGGTCGACGATGCGGAGAGGATACGGAACTACATCATCGAAAGGTATCAGAACGACGGCATCGAAATGGTGCTTCTGGGAGGCGACACGAACTATATCCCCTGCAGGTTCGCGTACCCCATGTCATATGAATGGTCCGGGGGCAGGGAGGACAACATGCCCTGCGACCTGTACTACTCCGACCTCGACGGCACCTGGAACCTTGACGGCGACGATATCTGGGGCGAAGTAGAGGATTCGGTGGACCTCTGGCAGGATGTGCTGGTGGGCAGGGCCCCCTGCGAAGACCTGGAGGAAGCCTGGACCTTCTGGAACAAGATCAGGGATTACGAGACCACCGATCCCGGTCATTTCGAGAACGCCCTTCTGGCGGCAGCCGTTCTCTGGCAGAACCCGTTCACCGACGAAGCAGTCCTGAAGAGATACATCAGGGACAACTACCTGCCGGGATGGTTCACCAGCACCGAACTCTACCAGACCGAGGGCAACTACAACACTTCCTCGGTGGTGCAGGCGCTGGGAATGGGAACAGGATACGTGAACCTGAACGACCACGGCTGGATCAACATCGTTGGCTGCCTGGACAACGACGATGTTTCCGCCATAGACTCCGACAACAGATACTTCGGCATGATGTATTCCGTTGGCTGCTGGACAAGCGCCTTCGATTCCGACTGCATATCCGAAAGGTTCCTGAACAACCCCAATGGATGCGGGGTCTCATACATCGGCAACTCCTCCTACGGATGGGGTTCCCCCGGCAATCCCCTCTTCGGGTATTCCGACAGGTTCGACAGGGAGCTCTTCAAGCTGCTGTTTCAGGAGCCTGAGCTTCGCCTGGGCGAACTCCTCGCCGGGGCGAAGGACTCGTACATACCCTTCGCCCACCAGGAGAACTGCTACAGGTGCGTCCTCTACATGGTGAACCTCCTGGGGGATCCCTCCATGAGGACCTTCAGAAGGACCCCTGTGATCCCGGAGATCCAGTGCCCTGAGATCGTTTCCGAATACACCTCCTTCATCCCTGTAACGGTAGCGGTACCAGGGGAATGGCAGCCCGGGGACATCACCGTATGCCTCAGCGACCCGGAACTCGACACGTATCATGTGGCTGTGCTGGACGGTTCCGGACACCATGTTTTTCAGCTGGACACCCCGCCTGATGACGACCTAAAGCTAACCGTCACCGGTACCGACCTGAGAAGGACCTCCATTACCGTGCCCATGGCATCGGGACCTGTGCCTCTCCTGGCAGGGGTTACCATGGAGTCCAGCCCGGCTCCTGGGAGCGAATGCGCCATAGCGGTCACAATTCAGAACGGCGGTACCGATGCCCTCACAGGGCTGAACCTCACAGCGGTGCTGCTGGAAGGCCCCGGCTCCCTCACCCAGCCCTTCACCGCCTACGGCGATCTCTCCCCAGGGGCATCCTCCACCGGAAACCAGCCCCTGGAACTGCTTGTGGACTCCGGGGCTTCCACCGGGGAGATACTTGCGCTGCAGCTGGAACTCACCGCCGATCAGGGTGAATGGACCATCCCCCTCCCCCTCCTGGTGTACGCCCCGGGTCTGTACTTCGCATCCTTCTCAGTGGATGATTCCGCAGGGGGCAACGGCAACGGCTATGCGGAACAGGGAGAGAGCTTCTTCCTTGAACTCTCCATCGCCAACTCGGGACTCCTTGCGGCCACGGATGTCACAGCATCCGTTTCCTCCCAGGAGAGCTGGCTCACCTGGACCGTTCCATCGGCATCGGTCCCGCAGATCGACCCTGAAGCAACCGCTCAGCTCACCTTTCAGGGCAATGTGTCCACATCCGCCCCGGGCACGGCTTTCCCCGCCATAACGCTTTCCACCGAAGCCATCCCCCAGTGGAGCGGAGAAGAGGAGATCACCTTCATCATAGGGCAGTTCAACCAGAGCAGCGATTTCGAGGGCGGTCCGGAGTACTGGACCCACCAGGGCGAACCAGATCAGTGGCACCTCTCCCAGGGGGAGCCCCATTCCGGCCAGTGGGCCTGGTGGTGCGGCGACGAGAACACCGGCACCTACCAGGACGACATGGACTGCTCCCTCCTTTCCCCCGCCCTGCTCCTCGCCCCTGAAGCCGAACTTTCGTTCTGGTCATGCTTCGATGTTGACCTCTACGGTTCCGACGGGCTGTATGTGATACTCAGGGACCTCGACGGGGGCACATCGGACACCCTGGACTTCATTGGCGCAGGGGGACTCCTGGGCATCGAGTCCTTCGGAGTGGACGGGAACATGATGTGGCTTCCAAGAAGCTATGACCTCTCGGCACATGCCCCGGGCACCACGGTTCAGGTTGAGTTCTGCTTCCACTCCGACAACGAAGAGGCCGGCGCAGGCGCGTTTCACATAGACGATGTGACCATCGACGGATACCGTCTCGAGAACGGCACAGGGGGGCCGGAGCAGCCCTTCCTCATGGGGCTGCCGAGACCCAACCCCACAAGGGGAGCCTTCTCCATCGACCTTGCTTCATCCCTGGGAGGCTGGAAGGTGACCGTTTTCGACATCGCGGGAAGGGTGGTTGCCGAAACGACAGGTGAGGACCCATGGTTCGGTGAGCTTACCATATCCCTCGGAAGGCCTTCAGCCGGAGTGTACCTCATCAGGGCCGAGAACCCGGAACAGACAGCTGCGGCGAAAGTTATAGTAACTACGGATCGTTGACACCAGGCAACTGAGCCGCTATAGAATGGGAAACCGAAGGGAGTTTCATGAAAAGAATCGCGGTAATGACCCTGCTGGTTCTTTCCGGAGCGGCAATGGCCGACTACGCTGTGGTCTCCACCATCGACGCCCCGGATACGAACATCTCAGGTCTCGGCTTCGGGAACGGTTCGCTCTGGGCGGTGGACGGCACCACCGAGTACGCCTACGAGGTTGATCCGCAGACCGGAGCGGTGATCAACAGCTGGTACATCGAGAACACCACAAGGGTGCCCACCGGCTGCACCTTCGCCAACAACACACTCTACATTGCCTGCGGCACCCCTCCGAACATCACCCTGGCATACTGCTACAAGTACACATCTGCCGGCGCCTACTCGGGGATGTTCTCCCTGGAT
Source organism: uncultured bacterium (assembly GCA_964387445.1). Lineage (GTDB taxonomy): Bacteria > Fermentibacterota > Fermentibacteria > Fermentibacterales > JCC-6 > Sabulitectum. The sequence continues at coordinate 2,153 of CAYLXG010000007.1, read as the reverse complement.
TGTTGAGGAAGCGATCTCGACCGGGAGGTTACCGGTCTCGCAACTGGGAACAGCAAGATATACGGCGCAGGTGTTGACTCGCAGACAATGAAGGAATGCCTTGAGATCTACAACTATTCAGGTACCCTTCAGGCGGGCCCTGAGTTCATGGTGGAACTGGGCATAGACTTCTACGACATCGCCTGCGGCGACGGCAAATGGTGGTACGCCTGCAACGATGCCCAGTATCCCGTAAGGGCCTACGACGGCAATGGCACACTTGTGGAATCCATAGATTCATCGGTGATACCCGCCGCCCATGGAATGACCATGGACGACGAAGGCTATCTCTGGGTAAGCAACATGGACACCGACCAGATCTACAGGATAGACCTCAACGCTTCTTCCCTCACCAGGAACACCTGGGGCGGGATCAAGGCTACATTCTAGGTATCATTTCAGGGGGTTACGGCACCGCCGGAGCCCCCGATCCCCAGGAACTCTTCCAGTTCTCCCAGATACTCGTGCTCCGGAACGAACCCGCCGTCCTCAAAGAATGGCGGAAAGATGATGGGAATCCCGTCGCAGTCCCTGCCGCCTGCCAGGAAAACGAACTCCTCCCCGGCATAGTCGGGGTCTTCCATATCGTCCCTGATCCCAACCCTGAATACCGTGTACTCCACGCACTCCATGGCGAGCCTGCCGGTGGCGTCGATAAGGTAGCCGGAAAGCGGAGCCTCGATCCGCCTTGCACCCACCACGATCATGTCCTCACCGCCCATTTCGTAGAGCCTGAGAAGGGCTGAGAACACAGCCTGGGAAGCCCCGTAAGCCCCGGGCGACTCCACCGACTCCAGGTGCGCATCAGGGGAAACGTGACGGGCGAGCACCGCGTCCGCCATCCCGGGGAACATGGACGCGAAGACCATTATGAACGAGGGAACCACCCAGCTAATCTCGATCATCTTCATTCCTCCCAAGCTCGCTGTACTTCAGACTGCTTCCCCTGGATATGTCCGCCGGGTACTTCAGCCGGTTGATCTCCATCTTGCGGAAAGCAGCTTTGAACGGATCTATTCCCAGCTTGTCAGAAAGATTGAGCAGATAGATCAGAACATCCGCTATCTCTTCTCCGGCATGCTCTATCTCCCCCGCCGAGGGATTCCAGCTCTCCTCCTCGGTGCACCACTGGAAGATCTCGGCCAGCTCCGCTGACTCGATAAGCACCGACATGGCCAGGTTCTTGGGGGAATGGTACTTCCCCCAGTCCCTCTCGCTGTTGAACTCCCTTATTCTCTCCAGCAGTTCGTCATGCATTAACACTCCCTCCGTTGGCTCCATAATAACCGCCGAGGGCCTTCAGGGGAATAGACCGCTGGCCCGTTTGTACCATTTCCGTTAGAATGAGTCGTGTTTACCAAGGAAGGGAGTACTGTTATGAGAACCATGGAGATGGTCATGCTTTTCCTGTTCGCAATGGGCGGCTGTTCCTCCGGGGGAACCGCAGAGGTCTTGAGCTACCCGCTGGAGGGGACCATGGAGAATTCTTTCGCAAGGTTCTACGAGCCGGTGGAGTGGTCCTTTTCGCCGGACATGATGGAAATGGGTCTGCCCGTGGACCCTTCCAAGGTGATCAACATCCGTGAGGCCCTGTTCTACAACGGTCTCTCCGAGCTTCCGGAACCACTATCGAGGAACGGCTTCGTGGTGCTGCCCGCAGGCAGACCCACCGACAACCCCGTGACAGCGTTCCAGCGCCTGGAGGACACAGGTCTTCCTGTTTATGTCTCCAGCGGCATTCCCCTGCACCTTCTGCACATTTTCTTCGATCAGATACTGCAGCAGGTGGAGACCGACCACCTCTACGACGATCTGTTGATTGTCTGCACGGCCCTCTACGAAAGCAGCCTGGCCAGGGAGGACCTCACCGGAGCCGCGTTTTTCGCTGTTCCCCTCTCCTGGCTCGACCGGGGCTTCACCCCTGATTCGAGGATCAGGGAAACCGTGGAAGCCGAGGTGGCCCTCATGGAGGCCCACGGAGGGTTCTCCCTGAGCCCTGTGTTCGGCTACGAGGAGGACTATTCCCAGTACGTTCCCCGTGGTCACTACACAGCCAGCGAGGAGCTGGAGAACTACTTCATGGCAATGATGTACCTGGGCAGGCTCACATTCCC
>CAYLXG010000006.1:7731-35623 GCA_964387445.1 uncultured bacterium | reverse complement strand
GTTACAGCGGAGAAAGAGAGCACTCAAGATCGGGAATGAACCTGTTCATGAAAAAATACACGAAGGCAAAGATGTTACTTATCGGCAAAGGCGGATTGCCTCTGGAAACCGTTCTTTCCATGGAACCGAACCAATTCCTGAAGGCTTTACAGGAAATTTAAATTGTGGTACGCCCGACAGGATTCGAACCTGTGACCTACGGATTAGAAGTCCGTTGCTCTATCCAGCTGAGCTACGGGCGCACCGAATCAAAGATGTAAAGGGGACATGCCTGCATGCCCCCTTGGTACGCCCCCCGGGACTCGAACCCGGAACCCACGGATTAAGAGTCCGTTGCTCTACCAATTGAGCCAGGGACGCATCGTGGGGTGGGAGACCGGACTTGAACCGGCGACCACCTGATCCACAGTCAGGGGCTCTGCCAACTGAACTACTCCCACCATTGAGTGCCCCAATTCTAAATTCCCTCCGGCGTTTCGTCAACCTTGACCCTGTCAGTCTTGACGAAGACCCTGCCTTGGAGTAAGTAACATTGTTATGAAATGCCCAAGATGTGCAAGCAGCAACGACAGGGTGATAGACTCCCGAAGTGTCAAGGACGGCCGCGCAACGCGGCGAAGGCGGGAGTGCAACGAATGCGGCTACCGGTTCACCACCTACGAATACATCGAGGCCAGCTATCCCACGGTGAAGAAGAAGAACGGCCAGCGGGAGCCCTTCGACCCCGCCAAGCTGGAGAAGGGCATCTCCCGCGCCTGCGAGAAGCGCCCCATATCCAGCGACCAGATAAAGGAGATAGTCGAGCAGACCATCACCAGGATAACCGAGGAGTACCCCGACGAAGTGGACGCCGGTTTCATCGGCGAGTGCGTCATGGAGCTCCTTCACGGGGTGGATCAGGTGGCCTATGTGAGGTTCGCAAGCGTATACCGGCAGTTCAGGGACGTTTCCCAGTTCAGGGAAGAACTGGACCGTCTCCTTAAGGGCTGAACCGGCGAAGCTGTTTTTGTATATTCGGCAAATCCATGCTTTTTTCACTTAATACATGACTGTTTTTCATAACACGAACGATGGAGGAACATGAGCAAGGTAAAGAGCTTTGCCGGCGGAACCCACCCTCCGGGAAACAAGGGACTGGCAAGCGGCTCCGCCGTTGTGACCATTCCCGCCCCGGGAGAGGTTACCGTTTCTCTGTGTCAGCATCTGGGGGCACCGTCGAAGCCGGTGGTGAAGCCCGGCGACCCGGTCACCCGGGGGATGGTGATCGGGGAACAGAACGGTTTCATCAGCCTGCCCACCCACTCCCCGGTGAACGGGAAGGTGCTCCGGGTGGAGAACGCCCCCATGCCCCACATGAGGAGCGGTCCCGCTGTGGTGATAGCCACCGAATCGGAAGAGGGGGGGAATGTTTACGAGCCCATGGATAAATGGGAGAACGCCGAACCCTCCGAACTTATCCAGCGGATCAAGGAAGCTGGTGTGTGCGGAATGGGGGGAGCCTCGTTCCCCACATATGTGAAGCTTTCCCCGCCCAGGGGAACCACCATCGACACCCTGATAATCAACGGAGTGGAGTGCGAGCCCTACCTCACCGCCGACCACAGGCTGATGCTGGAGAGAACCGGCGACCTCATCGTCGGCATGAAGATCATTGCCCATGTGCTGGGGGTCCAGGAGCCCTGCATAGGCATCGAGGTGAACAAGCCCGACGCCATCGAGCTGCTGGAAAAGAAGGGCGTTAAGGTGGTGCCATTGAAGGTGCAGTACCCCCAGGGCGCCGAGAAGCAGCTTATAGACGCTGCCACCGGCAGGGAAGTACCCGCCGGCGGGCTGCCCCTGAATGTGGGAGTGGTGGTTCAGAACGTGGGCACCTGTGTGGCGGTGGCCGACGCCGTTCTCCGCGGGATGCCCTCCATCAGGAGGATAACCACCGTCTCAGGAAGGGGAGTGGCCCGGCCGGGGAACTTCGACGTCTGCGTGGGAACCCCGGTTTCAGCGCTGATCGAGGCCGCCGGCGGCTACACAGGGCAGGTGCAGCGGCTTATCAGCGGCGGCCCCATGATGGGAATGGCCATGTACACCGACGCCGCCCCGGTCACCAAGGGCACCAGCGGCATCCTGGCCCTTTCACCAGAAGAGGTGAGGGACGTTGAGGAGGGCCCCTGCATCAGGTGCGGGAAGTGCGTCGACGTGTGTCCCCTCCGTCTCTGCCCCAGCATCATAGCCAACGCCTCGGAATACGAGAAATGGGAGGATGCGGAAAAGGCCGGAGCCCTGAACTGCATGGCCTGCGGCACATGCAGCTACGTCTGCCCCGCCGGCAGGTATCTGGTTCACAGGATAAAGAGGGCCCAGAACGAGATCAGGGCCATGAAGAGAGCGAGGGAGGCGTAATGGCTGAGAACAGGACCTTCGACCTTGCCGTTTCACCCCATGTTGGCTCTTCACAGAACACGAAGAGGATAATGTGGGACGTGGTGATAGCCCTCGTCCCTGCGCTCATCGCGGCCTTCTGGTTCTTCGGCCCCAGGGCTCTGATGCTGGTGGGCGCAAGCGTTCTCGCGGCGGTGGTCACCGAGTGGCTCTGCCTGAAGTTCATGAAAAGGCCGGTTAATTTCGCCTTCGACGGAAGCGCGGTGGTCACGGGCATACTCCTGGCTTACAACGTGCCCCCGGGGGTGCCCTGGTGGCTGCCGGTCCTTGGAAGCGCCTTTGCCATAGCTGTGGCCAAGCAGGCCTTCGGCGGCCTGGGCCACAACATCGTGAACCCGGCCCTTCTGGGAAGGGCGTTCCTGGTAGCCAGCTTTCCCGTGCTCATGACAGCGGGCTGGGTGGCGCCCATGGAGTGGAAGGACGGCCAGAGGCTTGATGTGCAGGCCTGCGGAGTTTCCACCGCCGACCTGAGCCAGAGCGGAGAACTCGACGCCCTGTCCGGCGCCACCCCCCTGAATGTGCTCAAGCAGACCTTCGACTGGGACGGCGACGGCGAAAGGGCAGGCCAGGTGAGGACCATGCTCTACTCCACCGCCAGCCTGAAGAACCTGTTCACCGGAAGGATCGGGGGATGCATCGGTGAAACGAGCGCCCTGATGCTCATCCTGGGGGCGGCATACCTTATCTTCAGGGGAGTTCTGGAACTGAGGCTTCCCCTGAGCTACCTGGGTTCGGTGGCCCTGTTCGGCTGGCTCTTCGGAGGGCAGGGATGGTTCGACGGAAACCCTCTTTTCCACCTGCTTGCAGGCGGCGTCATTCTAGGCGGCTTCTTCATGATCACCGACATGGTGACCACCCCTGTGACGAAGAAGGGAAGGCTCATCTTCGGGATAGGGGCCGGGCTTCTGACCATGGTCATAAGGAGGTGGGGAGGCTATCCCGAGGGATGCAGCTACTCCATACTCCTGATGAACCTGGCCACGCCGCTGATCGACAGGTACACCAGACCTGTCATGTTCGGGGAGGTGAAGAAGAATGGGTGAGATTTTCAAGCTGGGATTCATACTTATGTTCATTGCGGTGATAGCCGCGGTGGCGCTGGGCTATGTCAATTCCATAACCGAGCCTGTGATAGCGGAACAGAAGGAACAGGCCAAGCTTGATGCCATGATCGATGTGGCAGCCAGTCTTGCATCCGGGGAACTCACCTTCGACAGTCTCTCCGTTCCAGGGCTGGAGAACCCGTACGCCTCCGTGGATGAAACACTCTCCGTGGTTTCGGTGAGCGACTCCACCGGGGCTGAACTGGGCTACCTGTTCGTGGCCTATGGCAGGGGATACTCAAGCACCATACAGACCATGGTGGCCGTGGATCTCCAGGGTTCCGTCACAGGGACCACCATACTCTTCCAGCAGGAAACCCCGGGCCTGGGGGCTAACGTCTCCAACCCCGAGAAGTTCCTCCACCAGTTCCCCGGTGAAACGGCCGCTACGCTGATCCTTGCCAAGGACGGCGGTTCCCTGGACGCCATCACCGGAAGCACCATAACCTCCAGGGCGGTGACCGTATCGGTCAGGGACGGTCTGCAGGCCATGGCCGCAGCCGGCCTCATTCCAGGGGAAGGAGGTGCCCTGTGAGCGCCATGAACGAACTCACCAAGGGATTCTTCAGGGAAAACCCCATCTTCAAGCAGGCACTGGGGATGTGCCCCTTCCTGGCGGTTACCAGCAGTGTGGAGAACGCCATCGGAATGGGAGCCGCGGCGACCTTCGTGCTGGTCGCCTCGAACTTCCTGGTTTCCCTGTTCAGGAAGGCGATCCCGGCAAAGGTGAGGATACCCGCCTACATCGTGATCATTGCCACCTTCGTTACCCTGGTGGACCTTCTGATGAACGCCTATGTGCCCGCCCTTCACAGGAACCTGGGGATATTCATACCCCTGATAGTGGTCAACTGCATCATCCTGGGCAGGGCGGAAGGCTACGCCAACAAGAACACCGTTTTCCATTCCATCCTCGACGGGATAGGAATGGGCATAGGTTTCACACTTGCCATGGTGATAATGGCCACCTTCAGGGAGATCCTCGGTAACGGCAGCTGGCTCAATATCAACCTTCTGGGGGACGCCTACCAGAACCAGCCCCTTCTCATCGCCATCCTTGCTCCCGGGGCTTTCATCCTAATGGGCTTCATCCTGGGCTTCTTCAACATAATGGAGAAGCGCAGAAAGGGAGGTGACAAATGACCCCGGCAGCCCTTCTTTCAGCAGTCATCGCCGCCCCTGAAGGGGGAGAGGCCTCGTTCAGCGTGGCCCGAATGATGGCCATCATCATTTCCGCCATCTTCGTGAACAACTTCGTTCTCATGCGCTTCCTGGGCATATGCCCCTTCCTGGGAGTATCAAAACAGCTGGACAGCGCCGTGGGCATGGGAGCCGCCGTGATCTTCGTGATGGTGCTGGCCTCCCTGGGGTCGTACCTGGTGTACCACAACGTTCTGGTTCCCCACGAGCTCGTCTACCTGAGGACCATATCCTTCATCATAATCATCGCCAGCCTGGTGCAGCTGGTGGAGATGATACTTCAGAAGTTCAGCCCGGCCCTTTACGACGCCCTGGGCATATACCTGCCGCTGATAACCACCAACTGCGCCATCCTGGGCGTGGCCGTGCTGAACATCGAGGAGAAGTTCAGCCTGGGGTACGCCCTGATAAACGCGGTGGCCGCAGGCATCGGGTTCACTCTTGCCCTGGTACTGATGGCCGGGCTTCGCGAGAGGATGGAAACGGCCAATGTTCCCCGGTCCCTCCGGGGGCTGCCCATTGCCTTCCTGATCGCAGGGGCCATGTCCATCGCCTTCCTGGGCTTCGCAGGGCTGGGGGGTTAAAGGATGTCAATACTTGCTGTGAACATGGCGCTGGTCCTTATCGGCCAGCAGGACGGCGTGGCGTCGGCGATCACCGGCCCGGCGATAGTAATGGGGGCCATAGGGCTCCTCCTGGGTCTCGGACTGGCCTTCGCGGCGAAAAAGTTCGCGGTGCCCAGGGATCCCAGGGTGGAGGCCATCGAAGCGGTCCTTCCCGGGGCAAACTGCGGCGGATGCGGCTACCCGGGCTGCGCAGCCTTCGCCTCCGCGGTGGTTGAGGGCAAAGCGCCTGTAAGCGGCTGTTCCGCCGCCAGCAGCGCCGCCAACGCCGAGATCGCCCGGGTGATGGGGTCCGAGGTGGAGCACAAGGAAAAGCAGATCGCGGTGGTGCTCTGCAACGGAGGCCGTTCCGCGGTGAACGCCTTCGAGTATCATGGCCCTGAAAGCTGCAAATCCGCCGTCCTGGTGATGGGTGGCCAGAAGAGCTGCACTTACGGCTGTCTTGGCTACGGGGACTGCGTGGCTGTCTGCCCCTTCGACGCGATGAAAATGGGGGAGAACGGCATACCACAGATCGACCCCGAGAAATGCGTGGCCTGCGGCAAGTGCGTCGAGGAATGCCCCAGGAACATCATTACCCTATGGCCGGAGAACAGGAAGGTCATCGTTGCCTGTTCCAGCCGCGACAAGGGCGGAGTAGCAAGGAAGGCCTGTTCCGTGGCCTGCATAGGCTGCAGGAAGTGCGAAAAGGTCTGTCCGGTTGATGCCATAGTCATCGACGGCTTCCTTGCAAGGATCAACCCCGACAAGTGCATCAACTGCGGGCTGTGCGCCAAGGAGTGCCCCACCGGAGCCATCGTGGACAACATGCCGGTGAGGCCCAAGGCGTTCATCGACTCATCCTGCGTGGGATGCACCCTCTGCACTAAGGTATGTCCCACCGACGCCATCGTCGGTTCACTGAAGGAGAAGCACGAGGTGGTGGCCGAGAAGTGCATCGGCTGCGGTCAGTGCGTGGCGAAGTGTCCCAAGAAGTCCATCAAGATGATGGGCGGGGCCATCTCCAGGCAGTAGCCTCTTATTCGGGGCCGTCATCCGGCGGCCCCGATATCCTTAGTTAATGCTCCGTTGACATTTCCATTCCCCTCGCTGATACTTGCATGAAGGGCCTGTCAAGAGGGTGAATTTATGGTGTCGCTAATAGTTTATCTTGTTGGTGTGGTTCATGTCATTAGCAATCAGTGTATTGAGGTGGGCGTTACCGATTGCCTCTCCCAGTTTCGCCCCGGTTCCATAGTCTACCTTACAGACAAGTATTCAGGCAGCGAAATCGCTGGTGAGGGGCAGTTCTCCGGGATAAACTCAGGCAGCTTCATTCCGGAGAACGGTACGATCCAGCAGCTGAGCGACACTTCCCTTGTTTTTCAAAGCACGCAGATGACCGATGGAACATCATTTCTTCCGATAATGACCACGATCGAGTACACGGTGGTGGACCGAGGTCTGGAGATCTCATACCGTTTCGAGTTCCTGGAAGAATGCGAGGTATGGAACCCTCTGGACATCGACTACTGCCTCAGCAGCTGGAGTTCGGTGGTGGTTTCCAACCAGACCGCCGTGGATGAGCAGTTCCAGCTGAGCGGCACCCTGGGCTTTCAGCGGTTCAGCGGAGACCAGCTCTTCAGGCTGTCCGGAGATGCCCCCGACGCGCTTTTCCTGCTTCCCAATGTATCGAAGGCCATGGTGGTGATAGATGACTACTCGCCAGCCGCGTACATGAGCATCAGGGTAATCGACACCGAGGAACCCAGGGAGAACGCCCTTGGTCCGGTTCTTCACTCAACGGTTCCAGCCGGCGCGGTCTATGAACACTATGTCCGGTTCTCCATGGACGAGCTCTTCTCTCCAGTGTTCATAAGCGCGCACCTTGAAGGGGGAGAGCGCAGCGCTGCCTGGATGCTCGATGAATTGTCCTTCGTACACCCATGGCAGGGCTACATGTGGGCATTTTCCGAGACCGCCGATGGCGACGAGGCGGTCAGCGCCGGTCTGATCCAGCTGCTGGAGACCCATCCTGAGATGAAGATGAACTGGCTGCTGCTGCCCGACGGCATCCTTACGGACAACCGCGACTCCGTGTGGTTCGAACCGGGGCACGAGGACAGCTGGTCACACTGGCACTGTACATGGAGGTTCTCCACGGAGGCTCCACAGGAGTATCTGCAATGGCTCAGGAACATTCAGGACAACGTTTATCCCTGGGCGGAGAGGGTGCAGATGGGGAGCCACGGCTATCATCACACCCCTAATCCCGATTCTTCATACGGCGAGTTCCATGAGTTCATCACCTATGAACCCTGGGAGCATCAGGAGCGATTCACCGTGAACTTCCAGGATCTGGCCGCATGCGGTCTGGACACTTCACTGGTAAGGGTTATCAGGTATCCCGGCCACAGGACATCCCTCAGCGGTCTGGAGGCCACCATTGACCACGGGTTCACCTTCTTCTGCAACGGTTGGCGCCTGATTGACTGGTATGCGGGCAAACAGTTCAGGAACCAGTGGATATCAAGGTTCGAGACCTCGAACGGAAGGATGTGGGGTTCCAACTCTGTATGGTGGGGCGACTACCAGATGATGTATCCCTGTGAATACCTATCCGAAGTTATGGAAAAGGGCAAGTTCGGTCTGCTGGGCTGCCATCCCATCGCCATGCTGGCCGCGGTGGGGGGATCGATGAACCCGGAGGCCTATGCGCGGATCGACAGCGTCATGTCGTCCCTTGAGAACGACTATGCGAACTTCATCTGGCTGTTCCCAAGCGAGTACGGTGATTTCCTGGAGGCCTGCTTCAACGTCAGTGTCTCTTCCATACGAGACGTCGCCCCTGAACTGGAGATGCGTTTCACCGGAGAGGTCCCTGAAGGTCTGACATTCTGCGCATGCCTGGATCCCGGGGAAGAAGTTCTATCCGCTACCCTGGACGGCGCTTCGATCCCCTGGGAGGTCAGGGACGGCGGCAGGCTTTTCGCCGTTGCGCCATCAAGACCGGCGGGGGATCATGTTTTCAGGGTCACCATGGATCCGGCGGGGATACAGGGGGGAAGCCAGGAGCGTTCAGGTTTCGGAGTCTTCGCAGAGTCTCCCTCAAGCTGCGGGGGGATCAACATCTTTCTGCAGGGCGGGTACGGTTCAGAGGGAGGGGTGACCGTACTTGACCTGGCTGGCAGGGTCGTTCTTCAAGGTAATCTGGAACTTGACGACGCCATCTGTCTCTGTCCCGGTGAGTCGCTGAGCCCGGGGGTCTATTTCATCATCGTTTCTTCGGAGGGCATCACAGGCAGGACCAGAACGGTGGTCATTCGGTAGTTTCTTTTTCCGAGTACTCCGGATAGTGCTTCTTAAGGCAGTCGGGGCAGAGGGCGTGGGAGAACTCAGCTTCGGTTCTGCTGTGTATGTACTGGTCCACCGCCTGCCAGTAGCCGTCGTCATCCCTTATTTTCTTGCAGTGAAGGCATATGGGAAGTATGCCCCTCAGCGTTTTTATCTCCTTCATGGAGCGGTGGAGTTCCTCGATGGCCCTCTCCTTCTCAAGGCTGGAAGCTTTCATGTTCCTGTGGATCCGGCTCCTGAGTTCCTCCGCTATCAGGGATAGAAGGGTTATTGTGATGTACACCGCCAGGATCCTGATCTCCAGTGAAGGGGGGTAGCTGGCCAGGATGAAAGGAACCGAACCGTCGGCCAGGAACACCCCGAGAAGCGCCGCAAGAAAGGCGATGGAGTAGAAAAAACCCCTCTTCGTACCGGAAAGGCAGACCGCAACGGATGGATACAGGAGGGTCCACACTATCGCCGTTCCGTCCTTCCCTCCGATCAGAGCCAGGGCTATGAAGAAGGCGAAGAGAAGGTTCACTGCTATCCTCACCGGAACTTCGAGGTTCAGGGACCTCCTGGTGAGCGCAAGAACCCAGATCTGGGTCATGAAGAAGACGCCGTCGGCTACTGCGAGGATCCAGTTCCCGTCGGAAATCGCCATGATGCCCAGCAAAAGGGAGAAGAAAAGCCCCGGGAACATCAGGGCGTTCAGTGTGAGTATCTTCCTGAGGACCTCTATGTCGGCGTGTTTCCCCCGGCCGGCCGTAACGATGTCCCAGATGCGATCCTTCATGCGCATTATTGCCTCCAGTCACCCTTAGCGAATATAGACCAGCCCGGTTCCATCGGCTAGACACTTGCCCGGTGGACCGGTTCGTTCTATTCTTCACCATCGGAATGGATCGGAGTTTCACATTCGTTTGGAGACGATATGGGAATGGAATCATTGAGAGACCTGCCCGCGGTTCATGAAATAATGCCTGAAATCCTTGAAAAACTGTCGGGTCTGAGCCCTTCCCTGCTCAGGGAAGCCGCCAGGTCCGGGATCGCCTGGGCGAGGGATACCGTGGTTGCAGGCGGGGAACTTCCATCAAGGGAGAGAATTGCCGAAAGGTGCGCCATGGAGGCGGCCAGGCTTTCCAGACCATCGATGGAAACGGTTATCAACGCAACGGGAATAGTCCTTCACACGGCCATTGGAAGGGCAAGCCTTCCCCCCTCTGCGGTGGATGCCATACACAGGGTCGCCGCGGGCTACTCCGTGCTTCAATGGAACAGGGATACAGGCAAAAGGGGAAACAGGGACGATCACATAGAAGGCCTGATCACCAGCCTGACAGGTGCCGAGGCAGCCACCGTGGTGAACAACAACGCCGGGGCAACGCTGCTTGGCCTTTCCTCCATGGCCGCCGGAAGGGAAGTGATCGTCTCCAGGGGGCAGCTTGTGGAGATCGGCGGAGCCTTCAGGATCCCCGATGTTATGAGACAGAGCGGCTGCACCATGGTGGAGGTGGGATGCACCAACAGGACCCATCTCAGGGATTACCGGAACGCCATCACCCCGAACACCGCCGCCATCCTCAGGGTCCACCCGTCGAACTACAGGATAAAGGGCTTCACCGGGGAGGTGGAGCTGGAAGACCTTGTGGCATTGGGCAGAGAAAACGGCATCCCTGTTATCGATGATCTGGGAGCTGGAAGCCTGATCGCCCTTGACAGGTTCGGCATTCCCGCGGAACCCACCATCGTACACAGCATAGAGACCGGTGCCGATGTGGTGACATGCTCCGGTGACAAGCTTATTGGAGGTCCACAGGCGGGGCTGATACTGGGCCGGGCGGAATACCTCACGGGGATACGGAAGCACCCCCTTGCCAGGGCCCTAAGGGTGGGCAAGCTCACCCTTGCGGGCCTGGAGGCTTCCCTCCGTGTTTTCCTTGAGGACCCGGACTACATCGCTGCGAACCATCCGGTCTATTCCTCCTTCTCCGCAAAGCAGTGCGATCTCCTTGACAGAGCTGAGGCCCTTGCCGGAAGCATTGACCTGCCCGGGGGCTGCACCGCAGCGGTGGAGGAAATGGACAGTTTCGTGGGCAGCGGGAGCCTTCCCGACTTCGCCATTCCCTCCGCAGGTTTGTCCATCGTCTGCCCGGACCCGGAAGCCCTGGCCAGGGCACTCAGGCTCTCCGCCCCGGCTGTGGCCTGCAGGGTGGAGGAGGGTTCCGTCAAGCTTGACCTCAGGGCTGTGCCCGCGGGAACCGACCAGCTCCTCGGAAGGATACTCCTTGAAAGGGCCGGTGAGCTGTGGGGGTGATAATCGGTACCGCCGGACACATCGACCACGGCAAGAGCACCCTGATGCTGGCCCTTACGGGCAGGGACCCCGACAGGCTGAAGGAAGAGAAGGCCAGGGGGATCACCATCGAGCTTGGCTATGTTTTCCTGGGCGACGGCATGGGGGGAACCATATCCTTCATCGACGTTCCCGGCCACGAAAAGTTCGTAAGGACCATGGTCGCCGGGGTGTCCACGGTGGACTGCTTCCTGCTGGTGGTCTCCGCCGACGAGGGGGTTATGCCCCAGACCAGGGAGCATCTTGACATTCTGAGGCTCCTGGAGGTGGATACGGGAATAGTTGCCCTCTCCAAGTGCGATCTGGTGGACGGCGAGCTTATTGAACTTGCCGAGGAGGAGGTCCGTGAAGCCCTGAAGGGAACCCCCGCTGAGAACGCCAGGGTGATAAGGGTCTCAGCCAGGACAGGGGAGGGTCTTGAGCTGCTGAAGAAAGAGCTTCTGTCCATGGCGGCCTCCGTTCCGGTGAGAAGCTCCGAAGGAAGGTTCCGGATGCCGGTTGACCGGATATTCACCCTGAAGGGTTTCGGCACCATAGTGTGCGGGACCGGGCTTTCCGGAACCGTCAGCACCGGAGATCAGGTGGAGATTCTTCCCGCCGCAAAGAAATTCCGGGTGCGGGAACTGGGGGTGAACGACTCCAGGAAGGCCGAGCGGGGTCAGGCCGGGGACAGGATAGCCCTTAACCTCACAGGTCTTCGCAAGGAGGATGTACACCGGGGATGCGTGGCCGGCGAGCCTGGCTACCTGAAGGTGCTGAAGAGCCTGGACACCACCTTTACCATGCTTCCCGGGAACGTGGACCTCTCCGTGAGGCAGAGGGTTCGTTTCCACGTGGGTACGGCTGAGGTGATGGCAAGGGCCATCCCCGTCGAAGGCAGACCCCTTCTCAGGGGTGAGACCGGCTACGTTCATTTCCAGCTGGAGCAGCCTGTGGTGGCAATGCCCGGGGACAGGTTCGTGGTAAGGAGATACTCCCCGGTGATAACCATCGGGGGCGGGGTCATCCTGGACACCGACACCGCCAAGGTGAGGAACAGGTTCAGGGAGGTCAGGCTCGAGCACCTGGACCTGCTCACCCATGGAAGCCTGGAGGACCAGCTCTTCGAAGCGATGGAGGATAATGAACAGGGCTTCGTGGAGTCAGATGCCTTCCTCAGAAGGTCCGGGGCCGATCCCGTGGAGTTCAGGAGGGCGGTGGATTCCCTCGTTGAACAGGGAAGGGCAGCTGTGGTGGGAGAGGGGACGAGCGGGAAGATCATCCTCGCCGCCGCGGTGGAAGACCTGGAAAGAAAGATCAGGGGAGCCGTCTCCACCGTTCACAGGAACGTTCCGCTGAGCCCTGGTCTGCCTGCGGCACTCCTTGCCAGGAAACTGCCAGGCGGCACTCCTGTGTGGGCGATCAGGCATACCCTTGCCTCCATGGAGCAGATGGGCGAGATAGCAAGGAGGGGGGACTTCATTGCCCTGTCCTCGTTCCCGGAGGAACTCCAGGGGAAAGCCCTGGAAACCTCGAAGAAGGTGGTTTCCAGGATAGAGGGCGAGGGTTTCTCCGGCTGGTCCACCGATTCTGAGGGGATTAGCGCCGAGGACATAGAAGCCCTTCTTGCAAGGGGACTCCTTCTCCAGCTCGATGATGGTCTGGTAACCACCCCCGGCCTGCTGAAGAAGGCATCTGCACTGCTTCGGGACACATTCGGAGAAGCCGGTTTCAGACTGGGGGAGATGAGGGAGGTCCTGGGGGTCTCCAGGAAATACGCCCTCCCCTGGGCCGAACTCATGGACTCCAGGGGCATCACCAGGAGGGACGGAGACCTGAGGCTTCTCACATAGCTTCCCGGAATCTTTACAAAAGAGCCTTCTTTTGGTATTCTCACGGTTCACGGAACCTGTGAAACCAGGCAGAATCCAGTCTTCAATACTCCCTGTGAAGAGGAGAAACCGAATGAAAATAGCAGTGGTAGGCAGCGGATACGTGGGCCTTGTCGCGGCGGCATGCCTAGCGGAGATGGGCAATACGGTCATATCCGTGGACAAGGACGAGAAGAAGATAGAGGGGCTGGAAAAGGGCATCCTCCCCATTTACGAACCGGGGCTCGACGTTCTCATCGAAAGGAACGTCAAGGAGAAGAGACTCTTCTTCTCCACGGACACCGGCGCAGCAGTGAAGAAGAGCAGGATAGTATTCATCGCCGTGGGCACCCCTCCTGAGGAGGACGGAAGCGCTGACCTGCAGCACGTCCTTGCGGTTGCCGCCGATATCGGCAGGGCCATGGAGGGTCCCATCGTCGTGATCAACAAGAGCACAGTTCCCGTGGGGACCGCCGAGCTGGTCAAGAACGAAGTGAAGAAGTACACCGAATACAGGGTGGACGTGGTGAGCAACCCGGAATTCCTCAAGGAAGGCGCCGCCATCGACGATTTCATGAAGCCCGACAGGGTCGTGGTGGGAACCGACAGCGAAGAGGTGGCCGAAGTGATGCAGGAGCTTTACCGCCCCTTCGTGCGCACCAACAATCCCATTTACATAATGAGCAACAGGTCGGCGGAGCTTACCAAGTACGTGGCCAACAGCCTTCTCGCCACCAAGATAAGCTTCATGAACGAGATAGCCAATCTCTG
This sequence comes from uncultured bacterium, assembly GCA_964387445.1. Taxonomy (GTDB): domain Bacteria; phylum Fermentibacterota; class Fermentibacteria; order Fermentibacterales; family JCC-6; genus Sabulitectum. The sequence goes on along the minus strand of CAYLXG010000006.1, from coordinate 21,975 downwards.
CGATGTGGTGGGCGCCGACGTTCAGGACATCAGGCGGGGCATAGGCAGCGACAGGCGCATAGGCCCCCATTTCATCTTCCCCGGCGTGGGCTACGGCGGAAGCTGCTTCCCCAAGGACGTCAAGGCCCTGCGGCACACCTCCGACAGCTACGGCTGCCACCTGAATATCCTTCAGGCGGTGACCGAGGTGAACGTGGCCCAGAAGAAGGTCATGGGGAAGAAGATAACCTCCGTTTTCGGGGAGGACCTCAGCGGTCATTCCTTCGGGGTCTGGGGCCTTTCCTTCAAGCCCAACACCGACGACATGAGGGAAGCCCCCTCACTGGTGATAATCAACGAGCTTCTGGAGAGGGGCGCTTCGGTGAAGGCATACGATCCCGAGGCGGCGGAGTATGCCGGGAAGCTCCTTGGCGACAGGATTGAGTACGCTGAGTCCAGCTATCAGGCCCTGGAGGGAGCCGATGCCCTTCTCCTGATAACCGAATGGACCGAATTCAGGGAGCCTGACTTCGAGAGGATCGCGGATACGCTGAAACGGAAGATCATATTCGACGGCAGGAACATATGGAACCCGAAAATGCTCAGGAAGATGGGCTTCATCTACCATGGCATAGGAAGGGGCGAGGAATGAGCCCGTTCCAGGAACGGATGGCGGGCAGGGAGAAGCCTGTCATAGGCGTGATAGGCCTCGGTTATGTGGGCCTTCCCCTGGCCATGGAGTTCGCCCTTGGCGGCTGCAGGGTGCTGGGGGTGGATGTGGATCCTCAGAAGCCCCTGATGCTGGAGAAGAAGAAAAGCTACCTGAAGAACTTCCCCGACGATAAGATCGCAAGCGCCATGGATACCGGGAACCTCTACGCCACAACCGACTTCCCCGTTCTTTCCCAGGCTGACGCCATTCTCATCGCGGTACCAACGCCGCTGGGCCAGAGCAGGCAGCCGGACCTCAGCTTCGTGATCAACTCCTGCAGGGAAACTGCTAAGTACCTGAAGCCCGGGCAGCTGGTGATACTGGAATCCACTACTTACCCGGGCACCACCCGGGAAGATATGGTTCCTGTACTGGAGGAGAGCGGGCTGAAGGCCGGCACCGATTTCCATATTGCCTTCTCCCCTGAGAGGGAAGACCCCGGCAACAAGGATTACAATACCAGGACCATTCCCAAACTGGTCGGCGGGCTTACCCAGGCCTGCACCGAAGCCAGTGTTTTCGTGTACGGTTTCGCCATAGACAATATCGTTCCCGTCAGCTCCCCGGAGGTGGCGGAAATGGCCAAGATCATGGAGAACACCTACAGGGCGGTTAACATCGCCCTGGTCAACGAGCTGAAGGTGCTGGCCCACCACATGGGAATAGATATCTGGGAGGTCATCGAGGCCGCCGCCACCAAACCCTTCGGTTTCACCCCCTTTTACCCGGGACCTGGTCTCGGCGGGCACTGCATACCCATCGATCCCTTCTACCTCACCTGGAAGGCGCACCAGTTCGAAATGCCCACCAAGTTCATAGAGCTTGCCGGGGAGATCAACACCTCGATGCCCGAGTACGTGGTTGAGCGGATCGGGGATGCCCTGAACACCGCCAGGAAGGCGGTCAACGGAAGCCGCATCCTTATCCTGGGGATGGCCTACAAGCCCAATATCGACGACTACAGGGAGACCCCGGCTCTAAAGGTGATGAAGAAGCTTATGGACCGCGGGGCCCTGGTGGACTACAACGACCCGTTCATACCCTCCATCCCCGCCACCACCAGGCAGACCGACCTTCAGCCCCGTTCCGTTGAGCTTTCCGCGGAGAAGCTGGGGGAATACGACTGCGCCGTTGTCATAACCAACCATGACTGCTATGATTATCAGTGGATAGTGGACAACAGCAGCATTGTGGTGGACACCAGGAACGCCTGCGAAGGCGTTGCAGGTGCCGGTGAAAAGGTGTTCAAGGCGTGAGAGCTTTCCTTTTTCCGGTGGTTGCGGCGGTCTTTCTCGCCGCCGCCGCCGGGGACTACACCGTTACCGGCATGGATGCCGGCGAGGTGACCATGCCGGTGAATGTATGGGGTCAGGTGAGGAATCCCGGAATGCACCTGATCCCCTGGGACTCCGATCTCCGCGATGCCCTTTCAGCGGCGGGGGGTCCCCTTTCCGATGCCGACCTGTCCTCTGTAAGGATAGTATCCACCGGTCTTGAGACCACTTATGACCTTTCCGCCTTCCTGAACGGCAGCGGTGCGCCCATGCCCCGCATGGAGCCCGACGCAACGGTTTACCTGGGCCGTTCCGACTACGAATGGTGGAAGGATGTGGTGGACTTCAGCTACAAGATACTGATAATGGCCAATGTGATCTGGGTAATGAGCAGGTCATGAGCCACCCACCCCCCGGCGGCTATCCTGAGTCCTTCGATCCCAGGGAAGAGGAATCCATCGACCTGAGCTACTACCTGTGGATGCTCCGCAGGGGGAAGTGGATCATACTTGCCTTCGTTCTTGCGGGCCTGCTGGCCGCCGGGTACGTGAACAGGACCACCACGCCGGTGTACAGCTCCAGCTCCACCTTCATCTACACCAGCGACAACAGCATGGCCCGAACGCTGGACATGCCCGGGACGTCGTGGTTCCAGATGGACGCCATAAGGAACGACCAGATCCACCTTATCAACAGCAGGGCAATGGCGGAGCAGGTGGCCGATTCCGTTCTCCGTTCCCCGGATTCGGACAGTCTTGTTTCCATACTCTTCAACGGGAACGTTCCCGCAAGCCAGTACATAAGGAACGGGCTGGTGGGCATTGCCCAGTCACGGGTCTCCGTCAGCTGGATCAAGGACACCGACTTCTTCGTTCTAACCGGTACCGGCTACAGCCCGGAAGCCTCCGCCGTGGTTACCAATCTGGTGCTCCATGTTTACTACAGGTGGAACCAGAGGCAGGCCAGGGGGGAGAACAGGGAGGTGAGGCTATTCCTGGAGGATCAGCTTGAACAGATAGCCTCCCAGCTGGAGTCATCGGAGAACGAGCTGCTGACCTTCAAGGAGGACAACGGCATCACCGAGATAGAGACCGAGACCAGGAACATGATCAACAACCTGGCCAGTTTCGAAACGCAGATGCGCACTTCCTCAACGAACGCCGCCGCGGCCAGGGTGAGAAGGGATTATCTCTCCGGTCTGCTTGGCGAACAGAGGGAGCGGATTACCGACGACCTTGTGAACGCCAACAGCGAGTACATAAGGAGTATTCAGAGCGATCTGGCGGCCTACGAGGGAGCAAGGGCATCCCTGCTTGCCCAGGGAGCGGAACCGGATTCCGACCCGGTAAGGGAGATGGAGCAGAGGATTCAGACCCGCCGGGATGAACTGACCCAGGCTCTGGCCGCAGTTCCAGCCATGAACTACCCCCAGGACCCCGAAAGGGGGATAGAGGAACTGGTGTCCGCCATTGCAGCCGCCGAAGGCGAGTACAGGGCTTCTCTGGCAAGGGAAAGGGCACTTGCCGCGGTGGTGGCGGAACTCTCGAACTCCATCTCCGACCTCCCGGAAATGGAGTATCAGCTTGTTTCCCTGGAGCGGAACAGAACCGTCAACGAGAACATTTACATCCTTCTCCGCACCAGGTTCGAAGAGGTCAGGATCGCCGAGGTGGGACAGATGGGCAACGTAACCATCGTGGACACCGCACTGCCCGGGGGTATGATTAAGCCAACCACCAGAAGGAACCTCATCATGGGGATACTGGTGGGCCTGGCCGCGGGTGTTGGAGTCGTGTTCCTCCTGAACCAGATCGACAGCACGGTTCGCAGCCCTGAGCACCTGGAAAAGTTCGGTATTCCCCTGGTGGGGGTCATCCCCGGGTTCAAGACAGGTTCGGATAAGGGCAGCATCGTCATTTCGGTGATCGAGCACCCCAAGTCGCCGGTTTCCGAAGCGGTGCGCGACCTCCGCACAAGCCTGTCCTTCGCCAGGCCAAGTGAGACCATCAGGACCATACTGGTCACCAGCTCGGGACCCCAGGAGGGGAAATCCAGCATCTCCTCGAACCTTGCGGTGGCCGAGGCCCAGGCGGGGAGGAAGGTGGTGCTTCTGGACTGCGACCTGAGAAGGCCTGTGATCAACAAGGTATTCGGTTTCAAGAGGAAGCCCGGTTTCACCGAACTAGTGGTGGGATCCGCCTCCATTGATGAGGTCCTTAACAGAACTGGTGTTGACGGTCTCTCGGTGATATGCAGCGGCCATGTGCCCCACAACCCTTCCGAGGTCATACAGGCAGCGGTCAGAAGCGGCCTGTTCGACTCCATCGCTGAACGGTTCGACCTGCTGATAATAGACAGTCCCCCCGCCGCGGTTGTCACCGATGCCGTGGCCATGGCCCCGGTGGTTGACACCGTTCTTCTGGTCAGCAGGTGCGGAAAGGTACAGCAGAAGGTGGTCCAGGGCGTGTGGCAGAAGCTCAGCCGTTCAGGGGCACACATCGCCGGGGCGGTGCTGAACGACTTCGACCCTGTGCGGACATATACCTCATACAGCTACTACGGCTACAGGTACAAGTACTACTACGAAGAGAAGTAGTCTTCTAAATACTGCAAATACAATAAGATAGCATTCTGAGTGGCGGGTTTTCACAGACCCGCCTTTCTTCAATATGGCACAATGGTGGGGCAAAGTGGAATGGAGTGGGTTGACAGTGGGTTAAAGTGGGGTAATGATATCGCCGGAAGGGAACAAGTATGACAGCTTTCATTGGCACCCATACCCACATGCTGGATGAGAAGGGCAGGGTCAGCATCCCCGCCCAGTTCAGAAGGCAGCTCACCGCGGAGGATCTCTATCTTAACGTGGGCATGGAAGGGTGTCTGGTCATCTACCCCCAGCAGAGGTGGCAGGAACTGGAGGACAAGCTCCTCTCCCAGCCCAGAAGCAAGAAGACCCGCTACCTCTACCGAAGCCTGGCCCAGAACCTGAAAGCTGTCTGTGTTGATTCCCAGGGACGGATCTCGATTCCAGCCGAGCTGGCAAACAAAGCTGGAATAACAGGCGAGGTCATGTTCCTTGGGCGATTCGACGTGATAGAGCTCTGGAACCCGCAACGGTACCAGTCCTACATCCATGATTCAGAGCTGTCCTGCGAGGAAATCGCCGAGGATCTTGATCTGCCTCTGTAGGGAGCGCATTGATGGAACCTTGTCATACGCCGGTGATGCCCCGGGAGATACTGGAGTACATCCAGGGACTCCCACGGCCTGTATCCCTGGCAGTTGACGGAACCGCAGGGGGCGGCGGTCACACAAGGCTTATCGCCGGGGCTTTTCCCGAAGCCTCCATTCTTGCATTCGAAAGGGATCCCTCCTCCGCTGAGGCGCTCAGGTCCGAGTTCGCCGGAACCCGGGTCCGGGTGTTCCAGGGGAGCTACACCGGCATCCCCGGCGCAATACAGGAGAACGGGTGTGCCCCGGCGGATGCGGCGGTGGTCGACCTGGGTCTCAGCTCCATACAGCTCGATTCCCCTGAAAGGGGTTTTTCCCACAGGATCCAGGGCCCGCTGGACATGAGGTTCGACAGGTCACAGGGGAAACCCCTGGGCGACATGATCGGGACCCTCACCGAGAAGGAGATCGCCGACATCATATACCGCTACGGCGAGGAGGGCCGCTCCAGGACCATAGCCCGGGCGATCAGGCGTTCACCCTCCATGAAGACCACCGAGGACCTGGCGGAAGCGGTCCGGAGCGCTGTGAAGGGCAACCCTGTGAAGGTCCTCTCCAGGGTCTTCCAGGCCTTCAGGATATTCGTGAACGGCGAACTGGACCACCTGGAGAAGCTCCTTGCGGAAATGCATCTCTGGACAGCTCCTGGGTGCAGGGTGGCCATTCTCACCTTCCATTCCCTGGAGGACCGGATGGTAAAGCTCCACTTCAGGGACTCTGAGCACTTCAAGCAGTTCGACCCTCCATGGATGGTCCCCTGCAGGGAGGAGAAGGCCATCAACGGCAGGGCCAGGAGCGCAAGGCTCAGGCTGGGGGTGAGGTTGTGACAATACACGCCAGAAGGCTTCTTCTCATCGCCGCAGCCGGGATAATGTCGGTGTTCGTCGCCCAGCTGATAAGCAGGAACTTCTATCTCGCGGCATCAGTGGACTACGCCCATGTAACCGCCGCCACCGACAGCCTCTCCCGCACCAGGCAGGCCCTTGTTTCAAGGATAGCTGTGCTGGAGTCGCCCCCCAGGCTCAGGGAGGCCGGCGAGGCCCTTGGGCTCCAGCCCATGCCGGTGGAGAGCTTCATGCTCATGGAGGCCCCATGATGGCTGATCCGGTGACCAGCATGGACAGGATATCCGCAAGGATCGGTTTCTTCGTGGGCGTTACAGGGGTCCTTCTCCTTCTTTCGGCGGCGAAGCTTGCCGGCATTCAGATCCGACACCACGAAGAATACGCCGCCAGGGCCGACGAGCAGCAGACAATACAGGTCAGAGTCGAGGCCCAGAGGGGGGAGATACTGGACAGGAACGGTTTCCTCCTGGCCGGGAACCTCACCAGGGCCTGCTTCAGCGTATACTGGCCGAATGTGCCCCCTGAAGAGGCCGCCGGCGTCGAGGCCTTCGCCGCGGGCCTGGGCGAGTACCTTACCGCAAGCCTTCCACTGTGTCCCACCGGATGCAATCAGGTGCTGGCCGCTGCGGTGCCCTGGGAATACGCCGCGGAGGCAATGGACTCCATGCCGAGATATGTTGACTGCAGTTTCGTAACCAGCAGGGTCTACCCCATGGATTCGCTGGCAGCGCCGGTGGTGGGAACCCACAGCGAGAACGCTTCACAGGGACTTGAGTACCAGATGGAGGACATCCTTGAGGGCACCGACGGGCTGAGCTACTACCAGGCAAGCGCCTGGAGCGGCTACAGCGCGGTGGACAACGAGGCGGACAACACCCCTCCGGTGAACGGAAGGGACCTTCTCCTTACCATCGATTCCAGGTACCAGGAGATCGCCCAGAGGGAACTCCAGGCGGCGGTGGAGTATTCCGGTTCCAGCTGGGGCGCCGCGGTTCTGGTGGATCCGGCCACAGGGGACATACTGGCCATGGCCAGCTATCCTGTCTACAATGAAGACGGCACCCTTGCCAGGAACCACTGCGTCCAGAGCGCCACTGAGCCGGGTTCGGTCTTCAAGGCAATAACCCTTGCAGCTGCCCTTGAGGGAGGGTACGCCACCATGGCCGACTCCTTCGACTGCACATCTTCATTCGTTGAGATATACGGACACAGGATCAACGACAGCCATCCGGTGAACTCCATGCTGGACCTCACCGGTGTGATAGCCCATTCCAGCAACGTGGGCACCGTTGCCCTTGCCCAGAGGATACCCGATGAAGCATTCCATTCCGTTTGCGAAGCCTTCGGGTTCGGCCAGGAGACAAGAATAGAGTTCCCATCGGAACAGCGCGGCCTGCTCAGGGACCCGTCCCTGTGGTCCGGTCTTTCCAGGGCCAACCTGGCCATAGGGCAGGAGGTATCGGCTACCCCGCTCCAGCTGGCCATGGCCTACAGCGCCATTGCCAATGGAGGGCTTCTTCTGAGGCCCAGGCTGGTGTGCGCCACCCTGGAGGACGGAGTCTTCAGGGAGCTGGCGGATTCCCCGTCAAGAAGGGTGATATCCCCGGAGACCGCCTCCGCCGTCAGGGACGCCCTGACCTCAGTGGTGGAATGGGGGACCGGCGGATCTGCCGCAGTCCCCGGTGTAACTGTGGCGGGGAAGACAGGCACCGCCGAAAGGCTCAATGAGGATGGCTACCTGAGCGCCTTCGCAGGCATGGTGCCCGCCGGGGAGCCCAGGCTCGTTGCCGTGGTTGTGTTCGACCAGCCAGACAGGGAGTACAGGTGGGGAAGCGCCCTTGCTGCACCTGTCTTCGGCAGGATCGTCTCTGCTGTGATATCCACCTCACCTGAGATCGCCCTTGGAGAACCCTTCCCCGGGGGAAGCCTCGTAGCCCGTGGAGGTGACTCCAGATGACCGTCCTGAGCGAACTCCTTGAAGCCGTCGGTCTGGAATGCCCCGCCCGGCTGGCTGAACGGGCCGTAGCCGGTGTTACCTGCGACTCCAGGGAAGCAGGGGAGGGCTATGTGTTCGTTGCCGTCAGGGGTTTCGCCACCGACGGGCATCTCTTCGTGGCTGAAGCCCTGAAGAAGGGCGCCCTCATCGCCATAACCGAGGAAAAGCTGGAGAATGTGCCCCATGCCCTGGTAAATCCCGCAGGGAAGAACAGGGAGCTGCTGGCGTCCCTTGCCGCAGCGTTCCACAGGTATCCATGGAATGAGCTGAGAACGGTGGGCATAACCGGCACCAACGGGAAGACAAGCACCGCCCACATGCAGAGATGGATACTTGAGAGGAACGGCATACCCACGGGGATCATGGGCACGGTGGGCCATGTGGTCGGCGGTGTTTCCCTTCCCGCCGACGTAACCACCCCCGACTCCACCAGGGTCACGGAGCTTATGAGGAGAATGGCCGACGCAGGGGACGGCGCCTGCGTGATGGAGGTATCCAGCCATGCCCTCTCCCTGGGCAGGGTATCCAGTGTGAGGTACGACGCAGGGGTGTTCACCAACATCTCACAGGATCACCTGGACTTCCATGGTACGATGGAAGATTACCTCCAGGCCAAGATGCTGCTCCTGGGGCTCCTGAAGGAAACCGGAAGAGCCATTGTGGGCACCTATGCCCCCGGATGGCCCGGCATATCCGGAGCAATCACCTTCGGAGAAGGCCGAAATGATGACTGGAGGATAACCGGGATCTCCTCCGGGATCGCCGGGTCAAGTTTTACCCTTTCCCATGGGGAAGCATCCACCCAGTTCACCATGCCCGCCCCGGGCGGGTTCAATGTATTCAATGCCGCCGGGGCCGCTGCCGCGGCATGGGTCCTGGGAATCGATCCCGGCAGTTCCGCGGAGGCCCTTTCATCCTTCTCCGGGGTCCCCGGGCGCATGGAGGGGGTCCACTGCGGACAGGACTTCCTTGTGGCGGTGGATTACGCCCACACCCCCGACGCCCTTGAGAGGGTACTCACCCAGGGCAGGAGCATCGCCAGGGGCAGGCTCATTTCGGTGTTCGGCTGCGGAGGCGACAGGGACAGCAGGAAGAGGCCGATAATGGGAAGGATCGCCGCCGCCATCTCGGACCTTGCCATCGTAACCAGCGACAACCCCCGAACGGAGGATCCCGGGAGGATCATAGAGGACATTCTTGAGGGAATACCAGAGGGTCGTGAACACGAAGTTGAACCAGACAGGGCAGAAGCGATCCGCCGGGCCATTCAGACAGCACGCCCGGGGGACGTGGTGATCATAGCCGGCAAGGGCCATGAGGACTACCAGATACTGGGTAGGGAAAAGATACACTTCGACGACAGAGAACACGCCAGGGAGGCCCTGGCTGAGAGGGGGTTCCGTTGCGGTCGCTGAAAGCCCTGGGAGCCAGGCTGGGATGCCAGCTGGAGAACGAATACCTTTTCGACACAGCAGTCATCGATTCCCGGGAGGCAAGGCCAGGCACCCTCTTCTTCGCACTGTCCGGTAAGCGCGTCGACGGCCACAGCTTCGTTGCGGACGTCCTGGGCGAAGGTGGGGCCGCGGTGGTATCCAGGGACGGCTTCACAGGCCCTGTCCTGGAGGTGGACAGCGTGGAGGAAGCGCTGCTGGAGGCTGGTTCATGGGCCAGGGACTCCATGGAGTTCCCTGTCCTGGGGCTCACCGGCTCAAGCGGAAAGACCACGACTAGGAAGATGATTGCCGCCGCCCTCTCCCTGGAGTACAGGACCGCAGGGACCAGGGGAAACCTGAACAACCACCTTGGACTTCCCCTGACGCTCCTTAACACCCCGGAAGACACGGAGTTCCTTGTTCTGGAAATGGGAATGAACCACCCCGGGGAGATCCTCCGCCTTGGATGGGCTGCCAGGCCGCACCACGCTGTGATCACATGCATCGGTCGTGCCCACATGGAATTCTTCGATTCCCTGGACGGTGTGGCCCGGGCGAAGTCCGAACTCCTGGAGACCACCCTGGAAGGAGGCATCGCCGTTATTCCCGCTGAGAACGAGATACTGGCCGGCGTGGCTTCATCCAGGGCTCTGGATGTGGTTACCCACGGCATTGGGGGGGACTGCTGGGTGGAGGAAGGCAGGGCCATGCCCTGGGGGATCCCCCTGGATCTCAGGTTCAGGGGCGCTCACAACATGGAGAATGCCCTCTGCGCAATCGCCTTCGCCGAGAAGATGGGAGTCGATCCCTTCGACGCGGCGGCGGCGGTGGGCCGGCTGGAGCCGTCCACCGGCAGGGGAGAGGTGTTTACCGTTCAGGGCAGAAGGGTCGTGGATGAAAGCTACAACGCCAATCCCGATTCCACCGGGGCCTGCCTCAGATCAGCCTCAACATTCCAGGGCAGAAGGATCGCCGTGCTGGGGGACATGCTGGAGCTGGGGAAGAATTCGCCGGATTTTCATATGGAAACCCTTGCACTTGCCTTTGAACTGGGGTTCGACCCGGTGATAACCGTGGGAAGCCATTACAGGGCCGCCTCCGGCGAGGGATGTTTCCCGGCGGTCTGCACCGAAAGCTGCAGCGAAGCACTCGAACAGGTTCGCAGACTGGCAGATGCGGACTCCACCATTCTGGTGAAGGGCAGCAACTCCATCGGCCTGCAGGCTCTGGTAGACGCGCTTAGGAAGGAGGGTTTCTGATGCTTCAGTGGCTCCTGTACCCCCTCCGGGACTCGGCGCAGCTCTTCAACCTTTTCGGTTACATAACCTTCAGGGCCGCCGGGGCTACACTCACCGCCATGCTGATCAGCTTTCTGTTCGGCGGAAAGATCATTGCCTCACTGAGAAGGAGGCAGATAGGGCAGGAGGTAAGGGAAGACGGCCCGAAGTCGCATCTGAGCAAGCAGGGAACTCCCACCATGGGCGGCCTGATAATCCTGGTCTCCATCCTGATTCCGGTCCTTCTCTGGGGCGGCCTCGACAGCACCGCCCTGCTGGTGGTTCTGGTATCAACCGTCTGGATGGGGCTGATAGGTCTTCTGGATGACTATCTGAAAGTGGTGAAGCACTCCTCGAAGGGGCTCATAGGCAGGTACAAGCTCGCCGGACAGATCCTCCTGGGGCTTATCATCGGAATATGGCTCTTCCTTACTCCTCCGCAGCCCCAGTCCGAAGGCGTATCCCCCGACCTGATACCAGGGGTCAGGACCGTGGACATTAACTCCGGGGATTCGGAGATCACAATCTTCAGCTCAGAGACCACAGTTCCCTTCGTTAAGAGCGTAAGACTTGATCTGGGGATACTTTACATTCTGCTGGTGATCCTCGTGCTCACCGGCACCTCCAACGCCGTGAACCTCACCGACGGGCTTGACGGGCTGGCAACCGGGGTGAGCCTCATATCCATACTTGCCTTCGGAGCCCTGGCCTACTTCCTGGGTCATGCCAACTTCGCCTCCTATCTGCAGTTCTCGCACCTTCCCGGCGTGGGGGAGGTTTTCGTTTTCGCCGGCGCAGCCGCCGGTGCGTGCCTGGGCTTCCTTTGGTACAACGCGAACCCGGCGGAGGTTTTCATGGGGGACACGGGTTCCCTGGCGCTGGGCGGCGCCATCGGTTCCATGGCGGTGGTTACCAGGAACGAACTCCTCCTGGCCCTGGTCGGCGGTGTTTTCGTGGCGGAGGCCCTCAGCGTGATGATACAGGTATCCCATTTCAGAAAGACCGGCAGGCGGGTGTTCAGGATGGCTCCCATCCACCACCATTTCGAGCTCCTCGGCTGGCCGGAGAGCAAGGTCGTTGTCCGGTTCTGGATAATAGCGGCGATACTGGCCCTCCTGGGGCTCAGTACATTCAAGATAAGGTGAGGCAGGGTACATGAGAACCATTCCACCTGGAAAAGGAAGGACCGCAGGGGTGGCCGGCATGGGCCGCAGCGGAGCCGCCGCGGCGGCACTCCTCTCCTCCAGGGGATACACGGTCATAGGGTTCGATTCCTCAGCCGAGGCAGTTCCCACCCGGCACATGGCCCGGCTGTTCACCGGCGACCCCCGGGAGGAACTGCTCCGAAGCGTGGACTTCATCGCAGCAAGCCCCGGCATACCCATGAACGCCGCCATCTACTCAATGGCCAGGGATCTTGGGATCCAGGTGGTGCCCGAAGTGGAGCTGGGCTGCGCCGCCGCCGCCGGGGAAGTGCTGGGGGTAACCGGTTCCAACGGCAAGACCACCACCGTGGAATGGCTGGCCCATGTACTCAGGGGGGCGGAAGGCTATGCAGGCTCCGTGGCCTCGGGCAACAACGGATACGCCATGTGCACCGCGGTGATGGATAACCCCCGATGCCCCGCCTTCGCCCTGGAACTCAGCAGCTATCAGCTGGAAGCAATACAGGACCTCAGGGCTCTCTCCGCGGCGGTGCTGAACCTCACCCCGGACCATCTGGAGCGGCACGGCACCATGGAGAACTACGCCGCGGCGAAGGCCAGGATATTCATGAACCAGCTGCCTGAAGACACCGGGGTGCTCAACGGCGACGATCCCCTCCTCAGGCCGATGGAAAAGGCAGTCAGGGGGAACCTGCTCACCTTCTCCATGAGAGCCCGGGTGAAAAGGGGCGCCTGGCTCACCCGGGAGGGGGCCATAAGGACACGGATCACGGACAAGGAGGAGCACCTGCTTTACGCGAAGGAGCTTGGCATACCCGGTGCCCACAACATCGCAAATGCCCTTGCGGTGGCATGCATGGCCATGTCCAGGGGAGTTTCTCCGGAAGAGACCGCCCGGGGTTTGAGGACCTTCAGGGGAGTGCCCCACAGGATCGAACCCCTGGGAACCGCTGCAGGATTGAACTGGGTCAACGACTCCAAGAGCACCAATGTGGATTCACTGAAAGTGGCCCTGGAGAGCTTTTCCGGGAAGGTGATACTCCTTGCGGGAGGGCTTGCCAAGGAGAGCGACTACTCGGTGCTTGCACCTCTCCTCTCAGAAAGGGTGGAGTTCGCTGTGCTCTTCGGCTCAGCGGCAGATTCCCTCGCCAGGCAGTGGAACGGAGCTGCCAGGCTCATACAGGAAAGCGATCTTCAGGAAGCTGTTAGCGCTGTGCTCAGGGAGGCATCCCCGGGTGATACTGTCCTTCTTTCCCCGGGCTGCGCCAGCTTCGACCAGTACATGAATTTCGAAGAGCGGGGAGAACACTTCAGAAGGATAGTGGAGGGGCTGCGATGACCGGAAGGACCCCGGCCGCCAGGACCGTTCTCATATCCGTCACAACGGCGCTGGTGGTGATAGGGATACTGGCTGTTGGCACCGCCAGCTCCTTCTACTCCATGAGGGAGTACGGCTCCCACACCAGATACCTCAGCGATCACATAGTAAGGGTCCTTGCCGGGGTGGCTTTCGCCGTTTTCATATCCAGGAGGCCCGCCTCCTTCCTGAAACGCATTGCCCTGCCGGTCTACATTGCCAGCTTTGCAGCGGTGGCGGCGACGGTGGTTCTTGCAGGCTCCAGGTTCGCCCCGGAGATCAACGGTTCCACAAGGTGGCTGGTCCTGGGAATGAGGCTCCTTCCATCGGACCTGCTCAGGCTGGGATTCGTACTCCTGGCTTCTCTTCTCATATCGAAGGGAGCCGTGGACATCAGGTCATTCAAAGGGGTCCTTGCCATCGCAGCCCTTGCACTGGTCCCCAGCGTCTTCACGATGATGCAGCCCGATCTCTCGGGAACCGCCTTCACCACCGGGATAATGTTCGTGGTTCTTTTCGTAGGGGGAGCGAGGTTCAAGCATCTGGGCATCCTGATGGCGATCCTCCTGGCTGCAGGGGCGGCGGCGGTGGTGGCCCGGGACGATTACCAGCTGGACAGGATCGAAGCGGTGATGAACGGAAGCACCCTTCAGCAGGAGGACAACTATCAGCCCCTCCAGGCCAGGATCACACTGGGAAGCGGAGGCGCCTTCGGCAGGGGGCTGGGTCACAGCCGCCAGAAGAGGGGCTTCCTACCCGAGGCTCATACCGATTTCATACTGGCGATCATCGGGGAGGAATCCGGTTTTGCGGGTACATTCACCGTTCTGGCCCTCTTCGGTGTACTTTTCGCGTCGGCACTCTCCATTGCCAGGAACGCGCTACCCTCTTTCCCGGCACGTCGCTCATCCGGGCTGAGGGCCGCCTTTACCACAGGGGTGATGTTCGTGGTTCTTTTCGTAGGGGGAGCGAGG
>CAYLXG010000006.1:5558-7721 GCA_964387445.1 uncultured bacterium | reverse complement strand
GCTTGTCGCGCTGTACAATGGCGGGTTGGATAGGCCTGGTAGTAGCATCCGCAGCCACTGCCTCTGGTCTCCTGGGGGGGCACCTCAATGGTGGTTAACCTCGCCTGCGTGGGAGCGGTGGTCTCAATGGCGGGGAGGGCGCAGCGATGAAGAATCTCCTTATAGCAGGCGGCGGCACCGGAGGACACATAGCCCCGGCCCTTGCCGTGGGAGAGAGGGCCTCCGAGTTCTTCGCCGTGAGCTATGCCTGCACCCCCAGGCCGGTGGACGGATTGATGTACCGGAAGGTCAGGGAAAGGGTCCATGTGATGAACCCGCCCAGAATAGACAGGGGCGGGAAACTCCTTCTTCCATTCGCCGCCCTCCGGGCCCTGAAGGAAGCGGTTTCGCTGCTCAGGGAGCTTGATATCCATGCTGTCCTGGGAACGGGGGGCTACTCGGCCTTCTTCGCCGTGACCGCAGCCTGGATCACCCGGAGACCCGCCGCTCTGCTGGAGACCAATGCCATCCCCGGAAAGAGCAACAGGATAGCTTCGTTCTTCTGCCGTGAGGCCTACACCGGCTTCGAAAGCGGCGGAAAGGGCCTCCGCTGCAGCGCGATCCATACAGGAACGCCGGTGTCGGGAGACCTCACCATGACCGAATCCGCAGCCGCCAGAAGGGAACTGGGCCTTCCAGAGGACAGGCCGGCGGTGCTCTTCCTGGGCGGAAGCCAGGGGGCCGAAGCAATAAACGACCTTGCCCTGGGAATGCCCGGTGATCTTTCCGTGCTTCTGCAGTGCGGGGAGAGGGACCATGAGAGGGTCCGGGCCGCCGCTGAAGGCAGGGAAGGATTCGTTGTTTCACCATTTCTCGATGACCTGTCCCAGTGGTATTCCGCCGCGGAGCTTGCGGTTGCCAGGGCCGGCGGGCAGACAATTGCCGAACTGTCCGCATTCGGGCTCCCCGCAGTGCTCATTCCCTTCCCATACGCGGCGGAAGACCACCAGGCTGCCAATGCAGCCGCAGCCCAGGGAGCCGGAGCCGCGATCCTCAGGCGGCAGGGGGGGCTCGCCGCCGGCGAGCTGGCCGGGATACTGCTCCGGCTCCTCTCCTCGGAAGACGAACTCGGCGGCATGGGCCGGGCAATGAAGACACTCTATCCCCCGGACCCTCCGGGAAGAATAGCCGAAAGGCTCAGGGAGCTGGCTGAATGAAGGTTCACCTCATGGGAGTATGCGGTTCAGGCATGAGCGGTCTTGCACTCTGGTACAGGGCCCTGGGTCACCAGGTCTCAGGGTGCGACGGCTCGCCGTCCCCTGACAAGACCCGCTCCCTGGAAGCAGCCGGAGTAAAAGTACTTCACCACCATTCACCTGAACACCTGGAAGGTGTGGACAGGCTGGTGTTCACCGCGGCGGTACCCATTGAGAACCAGGAGCTGGAAGCCGCCCGGAAGACTGGAATAACCGTACTCCGCCGAAGCGAGGCCCTGGCGGAACTCGCCCTCTCCCACAGGGTGGTCGCCATTTCCGGCGCCCACGGGAAGACCACCACCACCTCCATGACAGGCTGGATAGCACAGGAATGCGGAGCCAACCCCACGGTGTTCGTAGGGGGCCACATGGACTGCTGGGGCGGAAACTTCCGAAGCGGTGGGGAACTGGCCATTGTGGAATCAGACGAGTACGACAGGACCTTCCTGAGGCTCACCCCGGCCCACGCGGCGGTTACCAGCTACGCCCTGGAGCATCTGGAGTGCTACGGCTCGCCGGAAGCCCTGGAGTGGGCGTTCCAGGCTTTCCTGGAATCGGTGCTTCCCGGTGGAACCGTCATCGTTCCCATGGAGAAGCCGGCGCTTGGATACTGGGCTTCCAGGATCGGAAGAAAGGTCCTCAGGAGCGGCCCCGGCGGCGAGATAGACGCGAAGATGGGTGAATATCCAGGGTGGGGGGAAAAGTACACCCTTTTCGGCTGCAGGGGGTTCATTCCTGCACCCGGTGTACACAATGTAAGGAATGCCCAGGTGGCGGTTGCCCTTTCCCAGGCGGTGGGGATAGAACCCTCCGAAGCGGTGGCAGCCCTGGAAAGCTGGCCCGGTGTTTCAAGGCGACTGGAAAAGATCGCTTCCAGGGGCGATCCGGTCTACGTAAGCGACTATGCCTACCATCCCGAGGAGATGGC
>CAYLXG010000006.1:1267-5548 GCA_964387445.1 uncultured bacterium | reverse complement strand
TTCCAGCCCCATCTCTACTCCCGGACATCCCTTCTTCACAGGGAGATGGGCATTGCCCTGGGAATAGCGGGGAAGTCATTCGTACTTCCCATCTACCCCGCCCGGGAGGAACCGCTTCCCGGGGTGGATTCCTCCCTTGTGGCAAAGGCCGCGATAAAGGCCGGAGCTGACTGCAGGGAGATCGAGCCGGGGAATATCGAAGCCGCGCTGAAGGATGCGGAGGGCGGAATAGTCGTTTTCATGGGGGCAGGGTCCATAGACTCAATTGCAAGATCGATCCTGGGGGTGAAGTGATCATGAAGAAGAAAGCCCTTCTGTTCGGGATCGTTACGCTGCTGGTGCTCACCGCTGCCCTTGGGATAAGGTGGGCCGACAGGGCGGGGAAATTCGACCTTCTGCAGGCGAGAATAGACAACTCAGGTCCGGTGGACTCTGCACTGGTCGCGGAGATCCTCCGGCCATGGTTCGAGGAATCGCTTCTCAGGCTGAACGCCGACTCCCTGGGAATGGAGCTGGAAACCATAGACGGCGTCGCCTCTGCTTCGGTGAGGGTAGTACTGCCCCATTCGATTGTTGTGGAACTCCATCCCAGGGAAGCCGCCGCCATGGTGCTCAACGGATCCAAAAGCACCCCCGTCACAATGCTCGGCGAGCCCCTTCCCGATCAGTGGGCAGACCCGGCGCTCCCTGAGCTCAGGGTTCTGGGAAACCCTGAAGAGAGCTCCATCCGAGCCGCCCTGAACCTTGCCCTGAAGAGGGATCTTGGCACAGGCACGGAGGTTACGGTCCTGGAAGATGGCATACAGGTGGTGGAGAACGGGATCCCGGTGCTCCTCCGTTGCGAGAATGCCCCGGGCAGCTGGAGAACATGGAATTCCATAAGGGACTCGGTTCGTCCCTTCGCGGAGCAGGTGGATCTTCGCTACCGGGGACAGGCGATCGTAAGGCCTTCGGGGGGAGAAACGGTATGAGCGAGACCAGCGTCACCATTGCCGGAATAGACATCGGCTGCTCCTGCGTGAAGTGCCTCATCGCCATCGAGGATGGCCAGGGGAACCTTGAGGTTGCCGGGGTGGGAATAGCCCCGTGCAGCGGCCATGTGCGGGAGGGCGTGATAGTGAACGCCTCCCGGGCCTCGGAAGCGGTAAGGAAAGCGGTGGAGGAGGCGGAGGAAACATCAGGCCTTGAGGCTGAGTCGGCCTTCGTGAGCATAACGGGCCTTCATGTGAGGGGCATCCTGGGTTCGTCCACGATGGTCCTGGGCGACGGCAGGTCCGAGGAACCCGACGTCATCACGGAAGAGGATGTTGCCAAGGTAAGGGAGGCCGCCGGGAACATGACCCTGCCCTCCGGATGCAAAGTGCTTGAGAGAATTCCGAGGGACTACTCCTTCGAGGGCTTCCACAATCTGGCCGAGCCCCCAGTTGGTCTCAGGGCCACATCGGTCCAGGCCAGGGTCTACACCATCTACGCCGACAGGATAGCCGTCGACAACCTTATAGCAGTGGTGGAGAGCGCCGGTGTCACCGTTGAGGGAGTTATCCCGGCTGCTATAGCCAGCGCAGAAGCGGTCCTCAACAGGGACGAGAAGACCGTGGGGACAGCTGTTATAGACATCGGAGCATCCAGCACCGACCTGGTGGTCTACAGCGGAGGAGCTCCGGTTCACCTGTCATCTTTCTCCATGGGCGGAGACAGGATCACCGCTGACATACAGAGCCTGGGAATATCCATGGAGGACGCGGCAAGGCTGAAGGAGGACCAGGTGACGGCCATGAAGGGCCTGGCCGAGTCCAAGACCCTGTCCGTGCGGAAGGTGGGGGGAAGGGGCACCATCCCGGTGAACCTGCCGGTGCTGTCGCAGATCGCCTTCGAAAGGGTTGGGGAGATGCTCAGGTTCACCGCCGAGGAGATAGCCGCTTCGGGAATAGGCTTCGAGAACCTGACCGGCGGAATAGTGGTAACGGGAGGCACCGCCAGGATGAACGGCATACTTCAGGCCTCATCGGAGATAACCGGGCATCTTGTGGAACCGGGCATCCCCAGGGGATTCACCTCCGGCAGCAAGATAGTGAGTATGCCTGAGATGGCAACGGCGGTGGGGCTCCTGAAGCACGGTGTACTCCTGAGAAGCAGGAATCTGACCAGAGGGAAAAGGGATAACTGCGGGAATGTTTTTAAGAAATTCACTGACTTTTTGCATAAACTGAAGTAAGGAGATGGGAAATGGCAGCTGTATTCGATCTGCGTGAAGTTGGAGAGGACCAGAACGGAAGCGTAAGGCTCATGGTCCTCGGTGTTGGCGGCTGCGGGTGCAACGCCATAACGAGGATGATCCGCGACCAGATCAAGGGAGTGGAGTACGTGGCGGTGAACACCGACCACCAGGATTTCAAGAGCTGCCTGGCCACCGAACAGGTGCTCATAGGCAGCAGGGTCACCCGGAACAGGGGGACCGGGGGCAACCAGGAGCTGGGAGAACAGGCCGCAGAGGAGAGCGTCAACGCCATAGAGGACGTTATCTCAGGGGCGGACATGCTGTTCATAACCGCGGGAATGGGTGGAGGCACAGGCACAGGCGCCGCTCCGGTGATCGCCAGGCTTGCCAAGGACAACGGCATAATAACAGTGGGCGTGGTCACCCTTCCCTGGAGCTACGAAGGCGCCATCAGGGCCAAGAGGGCCGAGGACGGCATCCGCAGGCTGAGGAGGGAGCTCGACACCCTCATAGTGATACCCAACGACAGGCTGGACAGCGTGGTGGGGGAAGAGACCAACTTCGACGAGGCAATGGGCATTGCCAACGGCGTCCTCTCCAATGCGGTGGAGGGCATCAGCAGCATCATCTCCTCCCCGGGCGAGATCAACCTTGACTTCGAGGATGTGAGAAGGGTCATTGCCAGCGGCGGCGGAGCCATGATGGGCACCGGTGTGGCCATCGGTCCCGACAGGGCTGAGGAGGCAGCCAGGCAGGCCATATCCAACGAACTGCTGGACAATATCTCCATCGAGGGCGCCAGGGAGGTCCTGGTCAACATCCACTCGTCCAAGGAACTCAGGTACAACGAGTTCACCAAGGCCCACAGGATCATTGCCGATGCGGTGGGGGACAATGTGGAGGTACGGATCGGCCGCAGCGTGGACGAGAAGATGGGTGACGAGATCAAGGTAACCGTCATCGCAACCGGCTTCGGTCAGATGGAGGACGACGATGTGGAGGAACTTCCACTAAAGAGGGAACAGACGCCCTTCCCCTTCAGCAGCAGAAGGAAGGGCACCGAGAACCTCACAAGGTCTTTCTCCACAGGAAGTCCCGGCAACATGAGTCCCAGCGATGTGGAGATACCCACCTTCCTCCAGAGGGATATTGACTAAACAAGAGGCGATTAAACTGTCAGATTTTGTTGACGTTTTTCCCATTGACTATATTCCCCTTCAATTACATCCACGGGAGCAGGGGGTCTATGAGTCGCAAATCTGCCAGTGACAAGTACGAAGAAAGACGATGCGAGCTGCTCGACGCCGAGCGGAGGCTTTCTTCCGGCAACTCCGAAGGGGTTTTCGAAACGCTTGTGGCCTTTCCCAGGGAGTACTCCCAGGCTATGGGCCATCTTGCCTTCCACAGACTGTACAAGCAGCTGAGCACCTGGCCCGACACCGTCTGCGCCAGGGCTTTCCTTCCGGAGAAGGACGAACTCAACTGGAGGAAGAGGCAGAACCGTCCCGTTGAGACCCTGGACACCGGGAAGTCCATCAAGGACTCCGACCTGCTGGTCTTCCTCATGCCTTCGGAGACCGACTGGTTCAACGCCCTCGAGATGATGGACCTCTCGGGCATAACCCTTGAGAACCGGAAGAGGGAGCACAAGTGGCCCATCCTGCTGGCCACCGGAATGAGTGTCACTGCAAACCCCATTCCAATGAGCGGATTCTTCGACGCGTTCATAATAGGAGAAACGGAGCCCACCCTGGGCCCGGTGCTGGACATCATCAAGAGCCTGGGCTCAAGGCGCCGGCCCAAGGCCGAGATACTCAAGGGGCTTTCATACCTCCCCGGCCTGTACGTTCCCACGGTTCACGGCACCGACCCCAGGAGCTCCATTATGCGCCAGTGGGCAAGCTCCGAGAGCGTCGGCGCCCTCACCGACACCATATCGGCCCACTCCATAATGCCCGACACCTACATCCTGGAAATCGCAAGGGGCTGCCCGTTCAACTGCAGGTTCTGCATGTCGGGCTACCTGCTGCTTCCCTACCGCGAGCAGAGGGCGGAAGACCTGG
>CAYLXG010000006.1:0-1257 GCA_964387445.1 uncultured bacterium | reverse complement strand
GGAGAAGATAAACGGGATCCCCGAGGGAACCACAGTGGTCTACACCGCCTGCACCCCCGGTGGGCACGACGAGCTGAAGCAGCTCATGAAGATGGCGGATAAGGCCGGCCTCAACGCCAGGATCAGTTCACACATGCGTGAAACCCCTGAACTGGCCGAGGAACTACCCACCATAATGGACGCCGACACCCTCCTGATGGTGCCGGAAACAGGCAGCGAGTCCCTCAGGAAGGTCCTGGGCAAATACAGGAACAACGAAAGCTATTTCAATGCCGTACGGAACATGCCCCAGGGCATGCAGGGCGTTCAGATAAACCTTCAGCTCGGTTTTCCCTTCGAGAACGAGAACGACCGCAGGGAGAACGTGGCGTTCGTGGAAGCGGTCATGGGCCTCACGAAGCTTCCGGTAACCGTCAGGGTAGACCAGTTCATCCCCAGGCCATGGACCGCCTTCCAGTGGTCTCCCATGGCCAGTCTAAGGGAGGTGAGGGAACACCTCACGGAACTGAAGGCCGCCCTGAAGAAGCTGGGCGTGAAGAAGATCAAAGGCTTCGACCCCAGGGACACCCACATCCAGGCCCTCCTCATCAGAGGGGACCGCAGGGTGGGCAAGGCCCTGATGAAGAAGCTTGAGGGGGTTGGCTGGAACACAGCCTTCGAGTTCGCCGAAATGGACATGAATTCGGTATTCGCCCCCATGGACCAGTCTAAGCAGCTTCCATGGGAGTTCCTGAACATGGGATTCGGCTACACCAGGCTTGCCAGGGAGTACCAGATGGCCCAGGCCGCCCAGGAAGAGCGCATGGGCCACCCCGTAACCACCGAGATCCCGGAAGAAGACTGACAGAAGCAATAGGATCAAACGAACACACAAAGAGTATTTGCAATAGATAAGAAAAGGGGGGAAGCGCGCTTCCCCCCGAACTCGTCTGCCAGGCAGCTAGCCCTTGATGACCCTGCCGCTCTTGATGCAGGTGGTGCAGGCCTTGATCCTCTTGGGCTTGCCGTCGATCATGGCGCGGACACTCTGAAGGTTGGGCTTGAAAACATGCTTGCTCTTCTTGTCGGAGTGGCTTATTCTGTTGCCAACCGCCGGAGCTTTTCCGCATATATCGCACTTCCAGGACATTATCGTCTCCCTTTTCGAATTTCGTAATGAGAGCAACATATACTCCATTCCACCGGAAAAATCAAGCTGGAACCATACCCGGGGCAATTTGTGTATATTGTGCGCACGAATAATGGGGGCGACAGGTA
>CAYLXG010000005.1:33409-36841 GCA_964387445.1 uncultured bacterium | reverse complement strand
GGGACAGGTTCTCAACGGCTTTGATTATCTCTTCCGTTCCCTTGACCGACCGTATCCTGGGAGCGTGGCAGATCCGTATCCTGTCGCCAACGGGGGCGGCCGGGGGAACCAGGGAGGTGTCGAAGGGGAGGAACAGGTATTCCAGCTCCTCATAGCGCTGGTAGAGATCGAACTCGCATGTGGTGTGAAGCTCGGTTGCTTCCCACACCGGTCTTATCGCTCCCCTCATCCTCAGGTCCAGGCCGTGGTAGTTGGAGACTATGCGGGCACCCCTCTCCTTCATCTCCCTGATGTCGCGGCCGTCCCGGAAGAAGCTCATTCCCCCTTCCAGGACATAGATGTCGAAGTCCTTCAGGCCGTACTGCGCGGAAGCCCTGTTCACATAAGGGGTCCAGGCCAGGTCACGCAGGGCCATCAGCACCCTCTCAGCCCGGGAAGGGCTCCAGAATATCCTTTCGGTGGTGCCTGTGAAGGGGACCCTGAGGCTGCCGCTCCGTATCAGCCTCTTCACTTTCCACAGCCACTCCATTGGTCCGACGAAGGGCAGGTTGAGACAGATGTCCTCGGGGTAGAGGTTCTTGGCCCTGTAGAAGGTTACGAGCCTGCTCCGGTGGCCCAGATGCCTGTGCCCCCTTACGTACAGGGTAAGGATGCCGGTGTAGTTCTGGGGGGACATGTGAAGCACCTTCAACTGGAGTTCTCCTTCCTCAGGGCAAAGGCGAAGACCGCGCCGCCGGCGGCAAGCTGGATCAGCGCTCCGGGAATACCCAGCAGCCTGTAGCCCAGCAGGTCCGGGGAACCGATGTCCGGAAGGGCAAGGGTGTGAAGGAGCGGAGACCGGTGCGGGCTCCAGATCACCGCCTGTCTGGACTGTGTGTCGAAATCGTCCATTCCCAGGGACCGTTCCAGGCGGTTCGTATCGGTGACCCCCGCCGCAATGGCAATCACGGCGGAAAGAGCCGCCAGGACCCTGAAAGGCTTCCCCCCGGCTCCGGGCCGCATCAGCGGCATGAAGAGAACGGGGATCGTGGGGAAGAGGAACCTGGGACCCCAGCCGGTTCCCCCGGTCCAGTCATGGAGGAAACCGTGGAGGACCAGGGAGAATACGAATGGGCTCCAGAACCTCCAGTCGCCGCAGTAGAAGATGGCGAGAACGGTAAGGGGCGCGTACCAGAACACCCCTTTGCCCGGACTGAAGAGCAGACCCGGGATACCTTTGCCGTAAAGGTCCACGGAAATGGCCGGATCCTGCGAATGACCGTCGGAGAAGGGCGACCCGAACCTGTAGTGGTTGTAGGCAAGGAGGGCAAGAACGAAGGGCAGTGCGCCGGCGGCCATGTGCAGAAGGCTCTCCCCGGGCTTCCTGTCGGTGATGTAAACCGGAAGGAGCACTATGATGTCGGGCCTCACAAGGAGGGCGGCGCCGAAGAGTATCCCTGCGTGAAAGGGTTTTCCGGAGTGGATGAACCAGGCTCCCCAGAGGGCCAGTGCTGCGGCGGAAGTCATGTCATAGGGCATCCTGCCGTAGATAAGGGCCATGGTTCCCACCATGACCGCAAGGAACCGCTTCGTGTCCACCGGGCCCATGAAACCTTCCGCAAGCCTCTTCATGCCGGCAACCAGGAAAAGGCTCATCACGGCGTTGGTGGCCGCGGCCAGGACCTTCCCGGCGGCCAGCCCCAGGAGCAGCCCGGCTCCGGCGGAGGGAAGCAGTAGCAGCGAGTAGCCCGGGGAATGGGGAACATAGGAATCCGACCTTATCCCGGAGACCCGCCAGCCGTGCTCGGAGGTGAACAGATCCCTGGCTCCGAATACCGATTCGGCGACCTGGTACTGTGCGGCCACGTCGGTGGTGGTGAGCCTTCCTGCGAAGAAGGCGCACAGAAGCCCCGCCCAGGCCAGGAGATACCCGAAGCGCATGGGGTTCAGACCCTGCCTTTGAAGGTGTTCCGGAAAAGACCCCTGGCGGAGAAGGACTCCTTGAACCTGCACAGGCCGTGGTTGACCTCCATGTCCAGGGTGTATGTGCCCAGGTCCAGGTAATGGTAGCCCATCTTCCTGGCCCAGTCTATGACCTCCCTGTAGACCAGGTTCACCGGTCTCATGGACTGGGACCTCTCATTATGGGAGATGTAGAAGGCAAGGGTCACCCTGGGATTGCAGTGGAACATCACCATTCCCGCATGGACCTCCCCGGACGGGTCCACGGATATGAACTGCCTTACGGCGCTGCGGCCAAGGAGCCTGTCGAGGAGCCGAAGCTCCTCCAGGGTGTGGGTGGGCCTGACCCCATGGCGGTCATTCAGGTTTTCCGCCAGTACAGGGTAGAACCTTGAAAAGTCATTGTCCTCCTCCACATGCAGCCCGGACTTCAATGCCTTCCTTACTCCCCTCCTGGCTGATTCGGAGAAAGCAAGGTCGATCTCCTCCCCCAGCCTCCTGAGGTCTATCACCGCGGTGAGTTCCCTTTTCCTGTAGCCGAACCCCCGTTTCACCAGGGCGAAGTCCAGGTAGTTATGCGGCCGGCGGAAGTAGCACACAGGGGGCGGTGTGATCTCAAGCCCTGCGAAGCCCTCTTTCCTGCAGTACCTCAGAAGCTCGTCCACCAGCCTCTCCACCTTGTCGAGACCGGCCCTGTCGTCCAGCACCGGCCCTCCGTATGACGCCCCGGGGTAGCTTCTGAACCAGGTTTCCCCCTCTATCTCGGACAGGGCGCCGGGAACGATGGCCTCCAATTTGCCGGATGGGCTCTGGATGAGCAGGTGGTGGTTGTTGAACCGCCCTTCCGGATGATAGTCCAGGAAAGCAGGGGTGTGGAACACGGTTCCGTTGTTGGAGCCTTCGGTGAAGGAGGCCCACAGGCTTCTGTCCTCTTCGGTGACCCTTCTGACAGTCATGCCGCTCATCTTACCACCGCGATCCTCGACTGGTGCACGGTGTCACCGGCGGTGACCATGACCATGTACACGCCGGAGGCGACAACCTTGCCGTTAAGTGTGCCGTCCCATGCCCACTGGGATACTGAAGCGGCTTCCGCACTGCCGGCATATGAACCGTCAAGCCTGTAGAAGTCCACCTTCACCGGCACATCGTCGGCTGGTCCGGTGAACCTGAGCGCTCCCTCGCCGGACAGGTACGGCTGGGGGTAGAAACTGACCCCTGAGGCCCCTCCTCCCCCTCCTCCGGACTGGGTTACCAGCCAGAGGCCCTGTTCAGAGGAGAAATACACCCCACCCGTTACAGGGTCCCGGGTGGAGTACTCCCAGCTGTAAAGGGGAGATGGCTTGTAATCACTGTTGATTCCGTTGAAGAACGAGACCGAACCCGCGGAAATCCTGTATGCGCCGCTTTCGCCCAGGCACCAGATCCTCCCGGCCCCGTCGGCCTCCATGGCCTTAACCGTTTCGGTGATGTCGGAGTACTGGGCGAAGC
>CAYLXG010000005.1:3642-33399 GCA_964387445.1 uncultured bacterium | reverse complement strand
CCACCGGGCGAGACCGGAAGAGGTGCCCGCCAGAAGACCTATCCCCGGAACCTCAAGGAAACAGAAAACATCCGATGAGGGAAGACCGCTGGAGGATGTGAACGCCTGTCCCTGCCCGGGGCGCCACTGGTCCTGGGATGGATCCGAGGGATTCCCGGAGTGAACCAGGAGCTGGCAGCCCAAACCCCCTTCGAATGCTATCCAGAGGCTGTCGTCGGAAACGGGGTAAACGGTTCTCACCGAGATGGAGGCTATGCCGCCTCCTCCGGTCCTTGGGGCCCAGTTCATGGTTCCCATTGGATCCCCGTTGAAGCCCATGATGCCGCTGGGCTCATCGGGATAGCCCCCTGGATCGAACTGTCTGAAGGCGGCCCAGTTGCCGTTGCCCTGAACCGCAAGCATAACAGGCTGGTTGTTGGGTATGTCCGAATAGATGATGGTGGCCTGGGGGCTCTGATACTCAAGGGTATCCGCCACGAAGGTAATGATGGTGTCCCCGGGGGAATCCCAGTCACCGTTGTCCCGGACCCAGGAGAGCCCGTGGTGATAGGATGAGACCCATACTCCCTGGGAATAGGATTCGCATACGGCAAAGGTCTGGGAGGTGTTGGGCATGCCGTCCTCCTCGCCGTAGCCCCTCCAGCCGTAGCCGGGGTACCAGGCCTGAAGCCCCCTGGTGTAGCTTCCTATGTACACCCGGCCGTCTTCCAGGGCGGCCATCTGGTGAAGCTTCTTGCTCTGAAGCCCCGGAAGCCCGGCATGTATCCACTGACCTGAGCCGGCGAGATAGTAGAAGCCTATGCCTGAGTTCGAGTTGCCCGCATCGATGATGTTCGTCTGGAAGCTGAAGGCCGCGTGGAGGGTACCGTCCACTGTGAAGAGCGCCACCGGCCATCTCTCAGAGGGAAGGCTGGTTCCGGCGTCCGCCCAGTTCTCCTGTTCCCTGATGAGCACCTCTCCGTGGATCGCCGCGAAAAGACCGTCGGCGGTCTCCTGTAAGTCGGTGACCATGCTGTCGGGAACGGCGGAGTAGTCCAGTATGTAGTCGAAGCGGTCCCCCTGGGCAGGAAGCTCCAGAGCTCCGCTCTTCCCGCAGGCGTAAACAGAAGCTGCTCCGGTCCTTACAACGCTGAGGTCCATCTCCCTGGTTTCCGTCCAGTGGCGCCAGGAAGCGGGATTCAGGGGATTCTCCGGATCATGCAGCGAATAGATGCCCTTGTCGGTGCAGAGCCACAGGGTGTCGTTCCTCTGTGACATGAAGTAGACATCGGAGGCGGTGAAGGCCTCCCCCACCGGGGTAAAACCCTGGGCGTTCCCGTGGGCCACGCCGCCGAGGCAGCCGACCCATATCTCCCCGGCCGCTTCCAGAAGGGATGTCACCGTTCCTTCGCCGGGGATGCCCTCGAAACTGGAATAAGTCTGCCAGGAGGAGCCGTCGAACATCACCAGACCGCCGCCGCCGGTGGCGAACCACATCCTGCCCTGGGAATCCTCCAGAACGTCCCTGCAGTCAGGTACCGGCAGATCCTCCGGGCAGGAGAACACTGCTCCCACCCCCTGGTCCATGGAGTAATGGAAAGCCCCCCCGGACGAGGCGCACCATACCCCCCCGTCCGGTGCGGGCACGGCCTTATGAACGAAGGAAATGGAGGTCAGCAGGTCCCACTGGGGCGCGGCCGACAGCAGCATGCAAAGGAGAATGTGCATCTTGTCCTCTCAGATCGTCAGAAAAGCCACGGAAAACGTATGTGCCATACCATCCAGGCAGCCTCCCACACAATGGACCGTGACATCTTGGATGTGCCCGAATGCCTGTCCACGAAGATGATGGGCACCTCGGCTATGGAGCATCCCGCCCTGTGGAGCTTGTAGGTAACCTCTATCTGGAACGAGTAGCCGTCGGACCTTATCGATTCAAGGTCAAGCTTCTCCAGGGCGGACCTCCGGAAAGCCTTGAACCCCCCCGTGGCGTCGTTCACAGGAAGGCCGGTAACTATCTTGGAGTACTTGTTGGCGAACCAGGAGAGGAGCAGCCTGTGCAGCGGCCAGTTGACCACGTTAACTCCGCTGACGTACCTGGAGCCTATGACCAGGTCGCATTCCGCAAGCTTCGCTATCAGCTCGGGAACCTTGCCAGGATCATGGGAAAAATCGGCGTCCATCTGCACCACCGGATCGTAGCATTCTTGTTCCAGGGCCCAGCCGAAACCGGCAACGTAGGCCTGACCGAGCCCGTTCTTCTTCTCCCGGGAAAGCAGGTGAACCCTGCCGGTATCCCGGAATGAAAGAACGGCGTCCCCTGTGCCGTCGGGGCTGGAATCGTCCACCACGAGCACATCGGCACCCACAGGAAGGTCCAGCAGCCTGGGTATGATCTCCCTGATGTTCTCAAGCTCGTTATAGGTAGGTATAACGATGAGCGGCTTCTTCAACCCCACCTCCAGTATCCGCGGTTTGTCGCAATATAACCATTGAAGGGCCACAGGAGTATCGGCGGCCCCGGCGGCTTTCTGTAATCCTCCCGGGCAAGTATGTTCCAGAAAAGTCAAAACCATTCAGGAGGAAAGATGAGGAATACCCTTGGAACACTTGCCCTGGCAGCGGTCTGCGCCAGGGCGGTCACCGCCCTTCCCATTCTTGGCTACTCATCCGCCACAGGATTCCTCCTGGGCGGATACGTGATAACCGGACTGGAGAACTCCCTTCCGGGAAGCTCGGTCTCCCTGGATGCCTACTACGGGACCGCCGGTCATAAAGTTCCAGCCCTCCGTCACCCTGGTCACCGAAAGCGGTGTCCTCCAGGCTTCCCTGGAATCCAGGAAACTGCTGGACAAGCAGTGGTTCGGCTGGGGCAACGATACCGATCCCGACAGCTCCGCCGGGATGGACCTGGAGATGTACGCACTGAAGGTGGAGTACTCGTTCCCCCTGTCGGAAGTCCTCTTCGCCGCCGCAGGGGCCGAGGGCAGGTTCTCCACGGTGTTCAACATACAGGAGTCGCCGGTATGGGAGGAAATGCCCGGTCAGGTCTTCGACGAGACCTTCACCGCAGGGCTGGAGGGCGGCCTCACGGCGGTCTTTCCCCAGGCGGGGCCGGGAACCCTTCTCCTTGAGGCCCGGGGTTTCTTCCAGGAGGGGCAGGTCTCCTACTCGGGGATCACCGGGAGAACGAGATACTCCCTGAGTCCCTGGAGCAACGGCGGGATCGCGGTCGCGGGAAGGCTTCACAGGCATTTCAACGCCGCCGGGACACCTGTACCCTACGCTCCGGGGATCGGGTCCAACGTGGATTTCCGCGGCTACAGCGACCACAGGTTCACCGGCTCCTGCTGGACCATCCTTCAACTGGAGGTCAGCCAGAAGGTCCTCGAACTGAAGGACGATGAGGGACGCACGGCCATATCCCTCTCACTGGCAGCCTTCACGGAAGCCGGCAGAGCCGGAGAATCCATTGAAGAGGTCTTCCAGGGCGGGTACCACCACGATTTCGGCGGAGGCGTGAGGATCGGAGCCGGGGAACAGGCCAGCATGAGGTTCGACGCCGGCTGGGGCGACGAGGGAATGGTGATCTCCACGGGTTTTTCCAGCGCCCTGTAGTTTTTGCACCGCCGGGGGGATTTTCGCTAAATTACACTGAAGGTTCTTCAACCCGGAAGGTGGTGCCATCGTGAGTGTTTCGGTTCTTGCAGCCCTTGCGCTGCTGGGGTGGGCAATGGATCCCGCCCCCGGCCCTTCGGTCCCGTTCTGGTGGACGGCATATCCGGAAGCCGACAACGCCATTCTTGTGAATCCCGCTGGAACGGCGTGGCTCAACGGTTCATCGGTGAGGATAGGATGCATCTTCAGCGACAGCTCCTTCCAGCATTTCGACAGGGTGACCCTGGACGACCCCGCCGGCGGATTTGCCGGCTGGTGGGAGGATGACCAGAGCCTCAGGAGGTTCACCACCTCTGCTTCACACAGTTTCAGGAGCCTCTCAGCGGGTCTGGGATACACCTGGTACGATCCCACGGTGAAGGATCACCCACAGAGCGGTGAGAAGTACTTCACACTGGGCCTCAACCTGAGACCGGACCCCCACATAGGCTTCGGCGCAACGGCAAGGACAGCCACCGGCGACATAGAGGAATGCTACATCACAGGCGTTGCCCTGCGCCCCCTGGGAGACCACAGGCTGACCCTCACAGGCGACTACAGGTTCGAATCCGGGATCATGCCGGACAGGTGGAGCGCAGGGGCCGAGGCAAGGTTCCTTGACGGAGTGGCGGTAAGGGCAGCCTACGGAGACAACGATTCCTTCTCCGCCGGTCTGCAGCTGGACTTCGGCAGGACAGGCATCACCGCGGGCGCCGAGATCCCCGACGGCAGCTACGTGGGCTCCACGGCGGAGATACTCCTTTTCGACAACCCCAGACCCAGTGTCATCGAACCTCTGCCTGACTTCCTCTCCTATTCCACCGAACGGGCCGACGAGCTTCCTTCCAGGGAGTTCCTGGGACCCAGGATGCCCTCCTTCACCGAGGAGCTTGCTGCGCTTTCCAGGGGCGTTGGCGATCCGGAGGTAAGGGGCGTGATGATTGACATGTCCGACTACTCCCTGAACGCCGCGCAGTCCGAGGAGCTCAGGGATGTTCTCCAGGGCTACAGGGCGGCGGGGAAACCGGTGTTCGCCTACATGGAGAGCGCCGGCAACGGCTCTTACTACGCAGCCAGCCCCTGCGAGGCCATCTGCATGCACCGCGCCGGGGAGGTCTCCATCAGCGGATACAGCGGATACACCTTCTTCCTCAGGGGCTTCCTGGACAAGATAGGGGTGTATCCGGACCTGATGCACATAGGCGACTACAAGAACGCCAGCGACATGCTCACCGAGTACCGCATCTCAGACGCGCAGACCGAGGCGATGACCGCCCTCATGGAGACGGTGAAGGCGGAACAGATCAGGGGCATCTCCGAGGGAAGGGGCTTCGAACCAGCACAGCTCGCAGGTTTCTATGAGAACTCCCCCATCTCCGGCCAGACCCTGGTGACCACGGCTCTTGTGGACACACTGCTGTACCGTGACCAGTTCCAGGACTTCGTGGAGCACTCCCTGGGACGGTCGGTGGACACCATGTCCCCGGGCTTCTATTCCTCGGTTCCCAGGGAGCCCTCAAGGTGGGGATGCAAGCCGGCGGTAGCCGTGGTGATCGCAACGGGCAGCATCATAAACGGCGAGAGCGGCACCGGCCTCATGGGCCGTACCATGGGAAGCGACACGGTCACGGAGATGCTCGAGGAGGCGGCTTCCACACCCGGTGTCCGGGCAATAGTGCTCAGGATAGACTCCGGCGGGGGCGACGCCCTTGCCAGCGACGACATGCACCACGCGGTGGAGAACGTTCGTGAAAGGATGCCCGTGGTGGTGAGCATGGGGGGGGTGGCGGCCAGCGGGGGTTATTACATGGCCTGCGGCGCCGACGCCATCTTCGCCGACAGGATGACCGTAACCGGCTCCATCGGGATAATCAGCGGAAAGATCACCTACGGCGACATGCTGGAAAAGCTGGGCATTAACGTGGAGCGGGTGGACATAGAACCCTCCGGCAGCCCCAGGAACCCCTTCGAACCCTACACCGAAGAACAGTGGGAGAGGGAGTTCGCCAGCATGAGGCAGGGCTACGAGCTCTTCGTCAATACGGTAGCCCGGGGAAGGGACATGACCTTCGAGGAAGTGGACGCCATCGGTCAGGGCCGTGTCTGGTCCGGAAAGGACGCGCTGGAGCTGGGCCTTGTGGACCACAACGGAGGGGTCGTTGACGCGGTGGCCCACGCCGCAGGGCTTGCGGAGATAGACGGTGACCATGACCTGGTGGTGTTCCCCAGGGTATCCGGGCTGGGAACCCTTTCCCTGAGTCCTTTCCCCGGGGCGAGCATCGCAGGTGCCCTGGAGGAGCTCACCGAGGATCCGCTCCTGAACGCGGATGGTCCCCTCTACATGGCCCCCTGGCTGATCGTGGAGTAACATCATGGATCCCATGGAATTCAGAGCTGTGTTCAAGAAAAGGATAATGGATCTCTTCCAGGGGAAACCCTGGGTACTGGGGATATGGGAGGGGGGCTCGGCGGCAACGGGAAGGCTTGACCGCCTCTCGGACCTGGACCTCGGCCTGGTGGTGGAGGACGAAAAGGTCGAGGAAGCCTTCGACCTCTTCGAAGAGCTCCTGGCGGAGCACTATCCGGTGAAGACCTCCTTCAGGGTTCCGGAGCCCTCATGGCACGGCCACAGCCAATGCTACTACTTCTGCGGCAACTGCCCTCCATTGTTCTATGTGGACCTTCTGGTGGAGAAAAGGTCCGCAGAGGACCGCCTGATGGAACCCGACAGGCACGGCGCTTCGGTGATATGGCTCAACCGCGGCAATATCCTGAACCCTGTTCCCACACCGGAGGACGAAATGCTCACCAGGAACCTGGGGTTCTTCAGGACCCTGGTGAAGGTCCTTCCCATAAGCCTTGCCGAGACCGAGAAGCAGATCCTCCGGGGAAACGGCATCGATGCCATGCTGGAGTACCAGGGGCTCCTCCAGAGAAGGCTCGCAGGTCTGCTCAACCTGAAGTACAGGCCGTCGAAGTACGACTTCGGCATAAGGTACGGAGGAACCGAGTATCCCCCGGAGGTGGCTGAAAGGGTCAGGGAACTCATGTACGCCGGAAGCATCCAGGAGCTCCCCGGGAAGTTCCGGGAGGTCTCGGAATGGATATCCCGGCTGGTGGAGGAGCTGGAGGAACGGTACGGCCCTGGAGACTAGCCGTTTCCCCGAAGGGTCTTGAGACTGAGAAGGTGAAGGGTTACCGCCAGGGCTATTCCCAGGAGAAGGAGCTTCAGCCAGAGGGCTTCCGCGAAAAGCAGCACCGATGCCAGTATGGTTCCCCACAGGGTGACCAGTGAAAAGAGCTTCTGCCTTCCCGTCATGCCCCTGTTCTCCAGATAGTCCCTCACATAGCCGCCGAAGAACCGGTTGTGAAGAAGCCAGTGGTGGAAGCGGCGGGAACTCTTCGCCCAGCAGAGCGCCGCAAGCAGGAAAAGCGGCGTAGAGGGCAGCAGGGGGAGGAATATCCCCAGCACTCCCAGACCCGTGAACAGACCTCCGGCCAGAAGGAGAATGATCCTCACTCGGCCCTCCCTTCAGCAGGAACATAACGAATGAGGTTTTGACAGGGACCTTTTCCCGGGGTATTCTTTCCCTTAACGGAATTTCCATCACATGGAGGGGGCGCCTTGATACAGACCAGGGGTTTCGACAACGACAGGTATCTCGAGGAACAGACCGGTGAGATAATCAGGAGGGTCGAGGCCGGAAGCGGCAGGCTCTATCTGGAGTTCGGCGGAAAGCTGATGTACGACCACCACGCCGCCAGGGTGCTCCCGGGCTACGATCCCAACGTGAAGATCCGCCTTCTCGAGAAGCTCAGGGACCGGGCGGAGATAATACTCTGCATCTACGCAGGCGACATCGAGAAGCGGAAGATACGGGGCGACTTCGGTATCAGCTACGACTCCGACGCCCTGATGCTCATCGACGGTTTCCGCTCACGGGGCATCGAACTCAGGGGAGTGGTGATCACAAGGTTCGAGGAGCAGCCCTCCGCCGTCGCCTTCGAGAACAAGCTGAAGCGGCGCGGCGTCGAGGTGTACAGGCACTACTACACCAGGGGATACCCAACGGATGTCGACCTCATAGTGAGCGAGGAGGGCTACGGAAGGAACGACTACATCGAACCGTCCAGACCTCTTATCGTGGTCACCGGCCCCGGCCCTGGAAGCGGAAAACTGGCCACCTGCCTCTCCCAGCTCTACCATGATCACCGCAGGGGAATCGATGCGGGCTACGCCAAGTTCGAGACCTTTCCCGTGTGGAACCTTCCACTGAAGCATCCTGTCAACGAGGCCTACGAGGCGGCCACCGCCGACCTGCAGGACGTCAACCTGGTGGATCCCTTCCATCTCGACGCCTACGGCGAGGTTTCCATCAACTACAACCGTGATGTGGAGGCCTTCCCCCTGGTCAGAAGGATACTGGAGAAGATCACCGGCAGCAGGGCTCCCTACGCATCACCCACGGACATGGGGGTGAACAGGGTCGGCTTCGGAATAGTGAACGACGACGCGGTGCGCCACGCGGCGAAACAGGAGATCATACGACGGTACTTCAGGTACAGGTGCGAGTACGCAATGGGCCTGGCGGAGGAGAAGACCGTGGAGAAGATCGAACTCCTGATGAACGACCTGAACCTCACCAGATACGACAGGCCGGTGGTGGAGAAGGCGGAGAAGCGCTCCCAGGAGGGGAACGGAGAAGAGATAAAGGCCGCGGCGATACAGCTACGAACCGGAGCCATACTCACCGGGAAATGCTCCGAGCTGATGCACGCCTCATCGGCGGCGGTGCTGAACTCGGTAAAGGAGCTGGCGGGGATCCCGGCGGAGACCCACCTCCTCTCCCCTGAGACCATACAGTCCATCAGGAACCTGAAGAAGGCCATAGGATCACTTCCCCTGAGGCTGGACCTCGAGGAGGTGCTGATAGCCCTCAGCGTAAGCGCCGCAACATCCACCCATGCGGCACGGGGAATGGCCATGCTCACCGAGCTGAGGAACTGCGAGGCCCACCTGACCCATATGCCTTCATCAGGCGACGAGAGCGGTCTCCGGAGCCTGGGGATCAACGTCACCAGCGAGCCCAGGTTCGCCAGTGAAAGGCTCTATTCGGGCTGAGGGGAACTCGGCTCTCGCTTCCCGGCGGTCAATGGTGTATGATTAACTGAGCCATGCGTTTGCTTTAGCAATGGAGGTCATTATGGCCGCTTTCATGCTCCCTCTGATCGCGCTGATCGCTTTCCCTGCATGGTCCAGTGGAGAGCTGGTTTACAGATGGCCCACTCCAGGTTCGGAATGGCAGAGCTCAGAGACCGTTGTGATATTCGGCTTCGACGGCCCGGTCCCCACTGGAGTCAGCGCAGCTCTCCGGGGTTCTTCCTCGGGCAGCCTGGCGTTCTCGGAACACCTTTCCCCCGATGGCAGAAGGCTGGTCCTTATTCCGGATCAGCCGTTCCTTCCCGGTGAAACGGTTGAGGTATCGGCTTCCATCCGGGGCTCGGAAAGGGCCACATGGAGCTTCACCGTGAGGCCGGTGGAACCTGTGCCCCCGCCGGCGGACCGCTGCGATGAACCTCCTGTGCATCAGGGGAGCATCCCGTCTCAAGCCCCTTCCAGCTCTGTCTGGCTGCCCGCTGACTTCCCCGCCTTCACGTTCAATGTCTATGGCGCCACCGGGGAGGGGCACGTGTTCTTCAGCCCGTTGAACCTGATGGGGTCCAACAGCAGCACCTATCTCATAATGGCGGATAATACCGGTGATGTGCTTTTCTACCGTCACGGCCTTGCAGGATTCTTCAACGTCGAGGTACAGCAGAACGGCCTGCTCACCTTCATCAACGGAGGAAGCTATGCCGATTCTCCCGGATGGGTGGAGATGGACGACACCTACACTGTGGTGGATTCCTTCACGGTGACAGGATACCCCACCGACAATCACGACTACACAATAGCCGAGAACGGCAACAGACTGCTGATAGGGGTGGACTACCGCTACATCGACATGTCACAGGTGGTGCCCGGAGGGAATCCCGACGCCCTTGTGGCTGGTCTGCTCATACAGGAGCAGGACCCGGATCACGTGCCGGTGTTCCAATGGAGCAGCTTCGATCATTTCGAGATAACCGATGCCTGTGACTATGTTGACCTCACCGGAGCAACGGTGGATTATGTGCACTGCAACTCGATAGACGAAGACGAGGACGGCGGCATTCTGGTCTCCTGCCTTGCCATGACCGAGTGCACGAAGATAGACAGGCAGACCGGCGAGCTTGTCTGGCGTTTCGGCGGCTGCTTCTCCGACAATCCGGATTTCACCATACTCAACGATCCCCTCGACGGCTTCAGCTCCCAGCACGACTTCAGGAGCGTTGGCGGAGGACTCTACTCCGTGTTCGACAACGGCACCCATCATTCCCCCAAGGTGTCCAGGGGGCTGGTTTACGAGCTGAACACCCAGTCAATGACCGCAGATCTCGTATGGAGCTATCAGGCGAACGGGCTTTATGGATCCCATATGGGTTCCATGCAGGTCCTTCCCGGGGGCAACGCCTTCATCGGATGGGGGGACGTCACCGGGGTCCAGGTCCGACCTGACTTCTCGGAGGTCACCCCCGGAGGGGACCTTGTATTCAGGGGCAGGATAAGCCAGCTTCTCCTCGAGAGCTACCGGGCGTACCGCTTCGACTGGGAGGGGCAGGCCCTTGTTCCCTACCTTGTCGCCCTGGTCCTTCCGGCGCAGAACTGCGTTCAGCTTACGTACAATGTCTTCGGGAACCAGGAGTTCTCCTCATACGACATTTATCACGGCACGTCGCCCCTGGACCTGAACTTCCTGCAGAACACCACCATGAACCAGATCAACCTGTGGCAGCTGCCCACCGGCATGAACTACTTCGCAGTCAAGGCAAGGGACATGCAGGGGATCCCAACGGGATTCTCCAATGTGGATTCTGCCATGGTAACGTGGACCGGAACGGCGGAGAATACCGCTGCACCGTTGACGGCCCCGGGGGAGATCGGTATCCGCCCCAACCCCGCATCCGCCTCGGCAACGGTCTTCTGGCCTGAAAACTGGCCCGGGGAAGCTTCCATCGAGATCAGGGACCTCTGCGGGCGAACCGTATTCAGTACTTCCCGTGAAGGGGTGAACTCTGCGGTCCTGGGGCTTCAGGCACTGCCTCCGGGCATATACGCGGTATCGGTGGTTTCAGGCGATCAGCGGAGAGTTGAGAAGCTGGCGATACTCCGCTGAGAAAACCTCGAGCTTGAACGAATGGAGCCTCTCTGGGCACTCTGCTGACGGTTCTGCTGGCGGTAACGCCTCCGGTTCTCTTCCTGGCGTGGATACTCAGGTACGACAGAGCGGAACCGGAACCACCGGGGATGATCCTCCTGATACTTCTGCTGGGAAGTCTCTCCGTTATCCCCGTGGCGATTCTCGAGGTCTCCCTCCTCTCCCTTCCCGTTTTCTCCCTGCCTGGTCTTGCCGGTTCAGGGCTGCAGTCATTCCTTGTCATCTCCCCTGCGGAGGAAACCGCCAAGCTTGTCATCCTGCTCCTTTTCGTGTGGAGAAGCAGACACTTCACAGAGCCCAACGACGGGATCGTATATGCCGGAACCGCCTCCATAGGCTTCGCGCTCTCGGAGAACCTGTTCTACGTTTTTCAGCATGGAGCTGCAGTTGGCATTGCAAGGGCCGTTACATCGATCCCCGGTCACACCTTCACCGGGGTGATCATGGGCTGGTACCTGGGAAAGGCCAGGTTCGGAAAACAAGGTGAGAAGAGGATTCTGGACCTGATCAAGGCCTTCCTCTACCCCTGGCTCCTCCACGGTCTTTACGATACGTTCGTTCTCTCGGGAACCGCTGCTGCACTGCTGGTCGTTCCCCTCGTGATACTGAACTTCGTGGTGGGAACAAGGCTGCTCAGGAAGGGAAGGGCCCTTTCAGAGGGAAGGCCAGCCGACGCCGCTCCGTTCAGGGCTCCATCCTCCCGGAGAGGATGTCTGAAGGTTCTGGGGAGGGTCCTCCTGACCCTCTCGGGCCTCTTCTGGCTTCTGATACTGCTGGGGTTGCTTTTCGGAACCACCGAAGGCTACGACACCACCTCCGTCATCTACGGATCGGTGGTGATCACTTTCCTTCCCGTTGCCGCAGGGGTGATCATCGAGGCATCCCTCAGGGGGAAGGGGCGGATATCCTGAACAGCGACTGGGTTCCGTCGGTCTCCCATCCCAGGCACCACAGGAACTCCCCCTGGGGAGAGGGAACGAGGTCCCAGAGCTGTTCGAAGCCGGAGCCGGTGAGCTGAACCGTTCCCGGGGAGTCCCCGGTGACGCTGTCCCAGACCTTTATCACAAGTTCTCCATCTTCCAGTACCGGCAGATATACCAGGTCGCACTGGGGCGGAAGGACTGCGACGGCACCGGTGGCGGCGGGTTCGGGAAAAACGAAGCTCCGCCCTGGAGAAAGGGTGACAGGGTCGTACAACTCCAGCTGCTGGCTGCTTATGCATCTGAGCTGCCCGTCTGACCCAAGCTGGACATCGAGATAGCCGCCGGGTATCCCTCCTGTGATGGAGAGGTCCGAGGCATCCACCGCAAGAACGCCGCTGCCGTTCAGCAGGAACAGCCGCTGCCCGTCCGGGGAGCTGACCCCTCTGAAAAAACCGAAGGACGCCGACTGCAGTATTTCCAGGGAAGCCGGGTCCACCAGATGGGAGATCGAACCGCATCCCAGCAGAATTCCAGCATCCGAGGGAACCGCCCACTGAACCGGGGGGAAGGGGATGGAGGCCAGCGGTTCGCCGAATCCGGGGGGAAAGATGGAGAGGCGGTGCCCCTGCCCGGTAAGGTGGCTTGCCAGGAGAGTGCCACCTTCAAGTTCGGTGACGAAGTCCGGGGAAAGGGCTGCATCATGAAGGGGAAGCCCGTCGTCGGTGCGGAACACACCGGCCAGTGAATAACCGCTGAAGCTCCTTGAACCCGTCATCCGCCCGCCGTCCTGGGTAACAAGATAGGTCCTGGCCTGGAGACCATGGACGGTAATGCTCCGGGTTACCCTCCAGGGAACATCCCCCCCGGGGGTGAACACCGCCTCGTTGCTGAAGCTGGAGAGACCGGAGGAGTCGGTGACGCATACGGAGTAGAAGCTGTTCCCGTGGGGATACACCAGGTGATCCAGGAAGGAGGTGGAATCCCTTGAGGTGGTGGTGAAAACCGTGTCAGCGTACAGGATGGTTCCCGGATACTCGCTCCTCAGGAGTGAATAGGAGATGAAATCACCCTCCGCTTCGGTCCAGCTGAGAAGGCAGTCGGTGAAGGCCGTCCTCTCGAGGGAAAGCAGGCAGGGGGGAGGATATGGGGAACCGGGAACCTCCGCTGATACCTCGTTGCTCCACAGGCCCTGACCAGCGCTAACCGCGTAGAAGTACTCCGTTCCCCAGGAAAGTCCCAGGGTATCGGTCCAGAGGGTGGAAAGGGTCGTGCCCGCCAGCACCGCCTTCGAGGGATCCGATGCAATATCCGGTTCAGCGGACCTGTAGAGGCGGTAGACGGCCCCCTCTTCAGCCGATCCCCATTCCAGGAAGAATCCGGGGACCGCACCCCCGGTGAACTCGATGGAGGTGATTGAGAATCCCCCGGTGGAAGGTCCTGCGCTGTCACAGGCGACGGCCGCCAGAAGACCGGCCAGTATAAGTGTCCTCATCAGTGGAAGATATTCCTAGCGCCCGCCCGTTACAAGGTCGGAGGCATTCCAGCGAAGGGTATCCCCGGGAAGCGGGGAAACACGGGAGTTCCAGGCCTCCACCGCCCCTGAGGGGAGCCTTCGGGTAAGGCAGATCAGAATGCTTCCCGCCCCCAGCTCGACGGTGTCCGGGCATAGGACCATGTCCAGTGGAAGGTAACGGCCATTTACCGGGACGTTCAGGGAAACCATGTACTCCCCGAAGGAGCTGTCCGGAGGTTCGACGATAAGAGTGAAGGTCTCTGTGTAGTTCCCTGTGAGGAGCTCGCCTGCGCTCCCCCCGGCGGCCAGCATCAGACCGGAAAAACCCTCCCTCATTGGAGACCACCGGTGGTTCTCCCACACCTCGAGCCAGCTCTCCTCGCCGCCGTTCTCCCCGGCGAACCAGCCGGTCATCGTTCTTACGGGGAAGCCCATGGACCTCAGCGAAGCAGCCAGGAACACCTGTATCTCGCCGGAGGTGCCGGCCCGGGATTCAAGGACCTGCATGGGATCCTGCATTCCCCCGAGATACCTCCGGGGAAGGACCTCCAGGTTCTCCCGGGCCCATTCCGCCGCCTCTGAGGGTTGGGCCGCCCCCAGGGAATCCCAGAAGCCGCCCAGGGCCCCGCGGAAACCCGCAACGGGCTCCTCAGCCGTTCTGTACCAGAGAAGCCCCGGGAAGAATACGCTGTCCGGCAGCCCGCTCCTGAAGGGCAGGGAATGGAGGATCTGATCGTCAAGCATCTCGGCGGTCATTTCCAGGCGGTCGAGCCTGGGTATGTTCTCCAGAAGGTACATACAGCACTCAAGGGTATCCCCGGAGCAGTTCTCCATGTAGCCGGTCCAGACCCCGGCGTTCCCAGGGGTGTCGGCCAGAATGCCGTCGATGTTCAGGACAAGGGCTGTCAGCAGCATCACCATGCCGTATCCTCCCTGAGGTTCATCACCATATGCCCGGGAAGATCGCCGGCGGATGTGCGGACCTTCACGGTGTCCCCGGCTGGAACGGAAACATTCATGGAGTTCACTGGCCATCCCCATGTGAGCAGGTAGGAACCGTCCCCCAGCTCCACCGACCGATGGAGGGAGTCCAGAACGGCCAGGGGCCTGTAGCTCCCCCAGTTGATAAGGGATACCGTCACCCTTTCCCGGGGATCCTCAAGGACGAGAAGACCGGTTGCGGAATAAACAGGGGTGACATTCACAGAGGAAGCGTCGCCGTGATACCTCAGGGCTCCCCCCACAGAATCCGGGACCATGGCCACAACAAGGGCTGTGCTCCGGGCCCTCTCGGCGAACCAGGTATCGTTCAGGGTCTCAAGTTCCGAGGAGATATCGGTGTATGCCCATCCGTCGGGGGTCCACACCTCCGGCCAGGCGTGGTTGCCGTCAACGGTGCTCCACCAGGGAGCGTATACCTGCCTGCAGGGAATGCCCACGCTGCGCAGGGCGCACATGAAGAACACGGTCATCTCCTCGCACCGCCCTATCCCCGAGGACCAGGTGACGAAGGGCGACTGATCCCTGTACTGGGTGGGGGCATAGTCGATGATGCCGTCGCACCAGGCGGAAACCGCGATGACGGCCTCCCCGGCGGTCTCAGACTCGCTGATCACCGGAAGGAGGGCTTCCATGAAGACCGGTCTCCAGGCCACAAGGGGTTCCTGACTTACCCTGGCGGGAAGCACATAGCGCAGGAAAACACTGTCTGGGATCAGGGGTCCCCAGGGGGTGTTCTCCCTGGTCCACAGGGCCAGTTCGGCGTTCTCCTCCAGTATGGTCAGGTTCTCCGCAACGGCGATGTCGGACACCGGGGAATGGGCCCGGAGCTGGTCCATGCACTGCTGAATGCCAATGGAAGAGACCGCCGCGGCGATCAGTATCGGGAACATGTCGCCTCCGCCGGGATCAGCTGTTCCCCGCCTCCTGCATCAGGAGCCTTGCTATCTCAGGTCTGGTGAACTCCGGCGGGGGAAGCTCCCCGTTCTGGAGCATGGCCCTGACCTTCTTCCCGGAGAGGAACACCCTGTCATCGGCGGTGTGGGGACAGGTCCTGGCCGTGGCCATCCCGTCGCATGCGTTGCAGAAGAAGGCGTGCTCGAACTTCATGGGTACTATCCCGATCTCCTCAGGGGTGAAGCGGTCGAATATCTCCTGGGCGTCATATGTGCCGTAGTAGTCC
The DNA here is from genome assembly GCA_964387445.1 of uncultured bacterium. Taxonomy (GTDB): domain Bacteria; phylum Fermentibacterota; class Fermentibacteria; order Fermentibacterales; family JCC-6; genus Sabulitectum. The sequence goes on along the minus strand of CAYLXG010000005.1, from coordinate 17,847 downwards.
CCGACACCGGCGTGGTCCCTTCCCACGATGAAGTGGGTGCAGCCGTAGTTCTTCCTCACGATGGCATGGAAAACGGCTTCCCTGGGGCCGGCGTACCTCATGGCTGCGGGGAAGACGCTCAGGGCGGTACGGTCCGCGGGATAGTACTTCTCGAGGATGGTCTCGTAGCAGCGCATCCTGACCTCCGCCGAAATGTCGTCGGACTTCGTGGCGCCTACGAGGGGGTGCACCAGCAGGCCGTCCACCAGCTCCAGGGAGACCTTCTGCAGGTACTCGTGGGCCCTGTGGATGGGATTCCTGGTCTGGAAGGCAACTATGGTCTTCCAGCCCTTCTCCCGGAAGAGGGCCCTGGTCTCCGCCGGTGTAAGTCTGTGCTCCCTGAACGGTTCCTCGTCCCTTGTGTCAAGGGCCCTTGCCCTGCCTCCGACATAGGTGCCGGACAGGCTCTTCAGGTAGGCGACGCCGGGGTGGGCGTCGTCGGTGGTGAGGAGGGTTGCCTCCGCCTCGTGCATCAGGTCTGCGCCGAAGACGTCCGTCACCTCCATGGTCCCGATCACCTGGCCTTCCCAGGCAAGGTTCACCGTGTCGCCGGGTTTGACTTCGGGATCGCCGTCCTTGGCGGCGAACACCACCGGGAGGGTCCATACCGTTCCGTCTGGAAGGCGCATACGGTCCACGACGGATGTATAGTCCTCCATGGTCATGAAGCCTTCCAGGGGGCTCATGGCCCCTGAGGCAATCATTTCAAGGTCGTTCTTCTCCCTCTCATTAAGGGAAAGCACCGGGACCCCCTCCGGAATGTCTCCGGGGTTGATGGTCCTGTTTATCAGTACGCCTCCGTGGGGCTCTATCATGTCATCCTCCGATGTTCTGCGGGGTTTCGTCCCTAAGGGACTGGAAGCAGCGGGCTTCTTTCGGCTGCAAGGGACCTTGTTGCAATGCCCTGGTCGACAAGGTCGTAGATCACGCCCTCAAGGGGGACCAGGTTCCAGCCCTGGTAGTACCGGGCGGCAATCCTTGAGGCGGTGTCTATCACCAGCACGGCGGGCAGCGCCCTTACCCCGAAGTTCTCCATCACCTGGAAATCCGGGTCGGCGATCACCGGGAACCCTATCTGCCACTGCTGGACCAGGGAATCGGTCATGGCCACGTTCCTCCCGGCACAGACCACCAGGCACGCCACGGGAAGCTCTGCGAAGCAGGTGTCTATGGCGGAGAGCCTAGTAAGGTCCTCCAGGTCGGACAGGGTGTTGAAGTCATTGAAAAGGACCACGGTTATGTGGCCCCGGAGCTGGCCGAAAAGGCTCAGGGGTTCCGGAGTGTTGAACCATGTTCCACCGGGAAAGTCGCTCACTATCTCCATCCGCCCCGCCGGGGGCCGGTTGGGGGTCTGCCTGAAGAGAATTCCGGCAATAACGGCGAAGACCACCACTCCCACCGCGTACAGAAGACCGGCCCTGAACTGGCGCCTTCTGTACTCGGATTCCCTGAGTTCAGAGGTGAATCTCCTCAGCAAGCGGGTCTTCCTTCCAAATTGCTACTCCGGTTCCGGGGCCGGCGGTGTGAGGGAGGTAAGGTCCAGAAGCCAGTTCCCCTCCACCAGCCGCACCGGTATCACCTGGTCCCCGTCCACGGTGGCCACGGTGACCAGGGCAGTGAGGGAATCCCTCAGCTCCACATCCCTGACCGTGTCGGAAAGCCTTGTGATCTCCGGGCTGGACTGGGCCATCCGGGTGAAGAGCATCTCGCCGTCCATCTCAAGGAACTCCCCGGCGGTGACCGGAACGCTCAGGGTGGAAAGGTAATGGGAGCTTTCCTGGTAGCCGAACCTCTGCATCACCGCGGCGGTGGAATCCCACGCGGCCCTGGTGGTGGGGGTGAGCATGTTCCACCCCCTGGACCATGCGGAGTCGGCCATTGCCATTGTAAAGGCCTTCACCGAGTCGGAGGCGGGATGGTTGGAACAGCCTGTCATCAGCGGGAAGAGAAGGGCGGCGGTGAGAATTGTCTTCCTAGAGAACATGCACCACCAGCCCGCTCCTGAGCTTGGGCTCGAACCAGGTTGACTTGGGGGGCATCACGTTCCCGCTGTCGGCCATCAGCTGCTCCACGGAAACCGGGTACAGCGAAAAGGCAACCGTGTAGCGGCCCTGGTCCACAAGCCTCACAAGCTCCTTCGTTCCCCTTATGCCGCCAACGAAGTTGATGTGGGAGGCGGTCCTGGGATCGTCAACGCCCAGCACCGGCCCCAGAAGGTTCTCCTGAAGGATGCTGGCGTCCAGACTCTTGACCGGGTGGTCAGCGGGGAATGTGCCGGGAAGCGGTCTGATGGTGTACCAATCACCGCCGAGGTACATGGAGTACTCCCTGGCTTCCGACGGCTCGGGCCTTCCGGTCCTCTCCACGGAGAAGGACTTCTCCACCTCGGCCAGCAGCTCTTCCGGGGTCCTTCCCTTCAGATCCTGCACAACCCTGTTGTAGGCCATTATCTTCATCTGGGTCTCCGGGAATATCACCGCCAGGAAGAAGTTGTACTCCTCCCTTCCGGTGTGCCCGGGATTCACCGCTTTCCGCCTGGAGGCTATTATGGCCCCGGAGGCGCTTCTGTGGTGTCCGTCGGCCACATAGAGCGTGGGAACCCCCCCGGCGAACTCCCGCTCGAGGGCGGAGATGTCACCGGGATCATCCACCACCCAGAGGGTGTGCCTCACGCCGTCGTCGGCGGTGAAGTCATACTCGGGCTCCCCTGAGCAGACCCTCTGCTGCACGGCGTCTATCCCGTCTTTGTCGGGGTAGGTGAGGAAAACGGGTCCGCACTGGGCGTTCATGGTCTCGATGTGGCGGATTCGGTCCTCCTCTTTGTCCTTCCTGGTGAACTCGTGCTTCTTGATGATGTCCCTGTCGTACTCCTCCGCTGAAACACAGGCCACCAGACCCGTCTGGGAATGGCCGCCCATGATCTGCCTGTAGAAATAGAAGCACGGGGCCTCATCCTGGCTCATCAGGCCGTCCTCCATCAGACGCCTGAGGTTCCTGGCTCCCTGCTGGTAGACCGGTTCGCTGTGGAGGTCGATGTCCGGGCTAAGGTCAACCTCGGGCTTGACGACCCTGAGGAAGCTCAGGGGATTGTTCTTCACTATGTCCCTGGCCTCGTCGGAGTCCAGAACGTCGTAGGGCTGGGAAGCTATCTTCTCTGCGAACTCTCTGCCGGGCCTGAGGCCCCTGAAGGGTCTTACTGTCGACATGTTTTCCTCCGGATTCAGCCGAGCCTTGCCATTTCGGCGTCGACCATCTCCCTGACAAGGGAGGCGAAGTCTGTTTCAGGTTTCCACCCCAGAACCCTCATGGCCTTTGAAGGGTCGCCGCAGAGGGCGTCCACCTCGGTGGGCCTGGTGTATCGGGGATCGGTTCCAACGAAATCCCGCCAGTTAAGCTGAAGGTGCCCGAAGGCCTCCTCAAGGAACTCCCTGACGGAGTGCATCTCTCCTGTGGCCACCACGTAGTCGTCGCCCCGGGGCTGCTGAAGCATCATGTGCATGGCCTTTACGAAATCCCTGGCGTGCCCCCAGTCGCGCCTGGCATCCAGGTTCCCCAGGGTGAGGGAGCCGGCCAGCCCTTTCTTGATCCGGGCCGCGCCGACGGCGATCTTCCTTGTTACGAAGTTCTCTCCCCTTCTCGGGGATTCGTGGTTGAAAAGAATGCCGCTGGAGGCGTGCATCCCATATCCCTCACGGTAGTTCACCACCATCCAGTGGGCGCATAGCTTAGCGGCGGCGTAGGGGCTTCTCGGCCTGAACGGAGTGTCTTCGCTCTGTGGAGGGGGGCTGGCGCCGAAGAGCTCGCTGGTTGAAGCCTGGTAGAACCTGGTGGTGCCGGCCATGCCGGTTTCCCTCAGGGCGTCCAGAAGGCGGACCACGCCAATCGCATCAACGTCGCATGTGTACTCGGGAACCCCGAAAGATATTCCCACATGGCTCTGGGCTGCCAGATTGTACACCTCGTCGGGCCTGGTCTTCTCTATTATGCGGTTCAGCGCGCTGGAATCGGTCATGTCCCCGTAGTGAAGGAAAAGGCGCTGGTTGTAAATGTCCGTGTCCTGTATGAGGTGCTCGATGCGCTGCCTGTTGAAACTGCTTGCCCGGCGAACGATGCCGTGCACCACATAATCCTTGTCCAGGAGCAGTTCCGTCAGGTATGAGCCGTCCTGACCGGTTATTCCGGTTATCAGAGCTTTCTTCAAGGCACTTCCTTTCCCGGGTAAAGCCGAGGGTAAGATACTACCGCGGACAGTTTTTGACAAAACCTCAGCACAGGATGCGCTTCAGTTCCTTCCTCTCCCTGGGATACCTTGGATCGAGGACTACCTTGCCGGTTTCCGCGAGGTATTTCTTCCACTCCCTGACGGGTCGCATTCCCTGCGGGAACAGAACGGCCCCCTCGAAAAGTATCCGCCACCGCCATTCGGCCTCGCCGCAGCTCCAGCGGTCCAGCACTCCAGAAAGCAGCGAGGGATCAGCTCCCCTGTGAACCGCCTCCAGGAGATGGATCTCCCTCCACGGGGATACAGGGGGTTCCGGGTAATCCCCCCATGGGGTTCCCCCGAGCCTGGCTGCCCTTGCCCGGAGCACATCGAACGGGGCAACCTCGAGACACCTTGCGTGGTCCCCCCTGGCTTCCGCCAGCAGGAACAAAGGACCTGACGCTATGGCCCGGGCCTTTTCCTCCCTGCCTGCGTCCATGCATGCGAAAAAAGCCTTTCCGAACCACTCTTCGGCGTTCCGCCACCTGCCCAGCCGGCCGTAGAGATCCGCCAGGAATGCCATGGAGCTTCCGTCGGTGTCCTCCCCGGTGAGGGAAGCCGCTATGGCCACCGCATCCGCGCCCTGGCCGAGCTCCATGAGGAGAGAAGCCGCCCGCCGCCTTAAAATGGGAATTTTCGACTGGTCTTCCAGGGCGTTCATCCTGCGCTTGAGATTCAGCAGTTGACGGCCGGCATTTCTCTTCTTATTAGGAGCCATAATTGGGGAAAGGAGTCCCGTTTCCAATGAAAGAGATTCTCGACAAAATCACTGAGGACACAAAATCCGGAGCCACCGGAATATACATAAAAGTACTCAACCATATCGTGCTGGGTTACCTCAAGGGAGCTGACCTCCCCGATCAGCTCCGGGAGAGGGCCGGGGACATGGTCTCCCTGCACTACCTGGCCAACAGTCTGGAACAGGAACCGCTCTTCAAGCAGATAGAGGTGGCCAAGGAACTGCAGAAACGGATACGCACCGAATCCGCCGAGGCGGGCATGCAGCTCTACAAGGCACTGGCCAGCTCGGGCAACAGGATACTCTGCCACTCCAACAGCGGAAGCGTCCTCAGGGCACTGGAGCACAGGAAGAACAGGATCGACCTGGTCTACCAGACACGCTCGAAGCCCGGGGAGGAGGGGATCGAGGCTTCAGCCCTCCTGAAGAACAGCGGTTTCAAGGTTAAGCTGATCGCAGATTCCAGGGCCGCCGCCGCTATCAAGGAGAAAGCCGTTCCGGTGCTGGGGGCCGACTGCATCAGCGAGACCTTCTTCGTGAACAAGGTTGGAACCGCCGCAATAGTGGAGGCCGCCCTGGAGGCGAAGATCACCCCCATAGTGGTGGCGGGCACCGAAAAACTCGCCCTTGAGGATGTTTATGGAAACGGTCCCCGGAACGAATTCTTCGAGAGGATATCCCTTCAGAAGCTGAAGGTAATAATAGGGGGCTCGACCTACAGAATGCCCAGGGACAGAAAGCGCCTCTGGAAATCCATGGAAGAGGCGGATGTAACCTAGTGGCTCTCCTCTCGGTGGAACTTGGCCACTGGAGAGCGCTGGAACGAACCTGGCTCGATCGTTTTTCCCGGACTCATGACGGATCCCCTGCGGCGGTGGTAACCGCGGGTTACCAGCAGTCCGCAAGACTTGCCTCCCTCCTTCAGGGAACCTTTTCCGGAACTGTATTCCTCCCGGGCATCCCAAGGCTTGCCGAACACCTTGCCGGGGGGCCGCTTTCCCGGGGAGTATCCCCACCCCAGGCGGTTGCCATGGCCCATCTGGCCGGCTACGGCGCCGCCGCCGCCCCCTCCGCCGCTTCGTTCTTCGAGGGGCTCGTGGAAAAGGGCATCACCCCGGACATGTTCCAGGTGAGCGTTCTGAGCCTGAAGGAGCCCGGGGATCAGCTCATGGACACCGCCCGCGGGTTCCAGGATTACCAGTCCCTCAGGGACGGGCTCTTCCCCTGGACCCCCCAGGGAGCCATGCTGAAGGGTCCCGGCCAGGGTCTCCGGTACCGGAGGGTCTATTTCTATGGCTTCTACGACCTTAATCCAGGCCAGAGAAGATATGTGGAAATGCTCTGCGGCCTCTCCGATGTGCACTGGTTCTCCCCGGTCCATCCCTCCCATCACTGGAGGAAGGCGTTCAGCCGCACACTGGATTTCCTGATGAGGCTCAGGGGCGGGGAGGGCATCAGAAGGGTGGACGCCGGCGTCCCCCTCTCCCCCATGGCTCAGTTCGGCGAGAACATGCTCACCGGCAAGGCCGTCCAGAAGACCCCGGGAATCAGTGTGGTGAGGTGCGGCAGCGGATCCGCATTCACCGCAGCGGTCGCCGGCGAGATCGAAGCGCTGGGCTTCCCCGGAGGGGACATCGCCGTGGTCGCCGGTGGTCCCGAGGGGGAGAGGATCAGGGAGGAGCTGCACTGCAGGGGCATTCCCTGCGCCGATGACCTGAGGGCGGAAGCCGGTGAACTGCCCCGGGGAAGGCTCGTCCTGAGGCTTCTGCAGCTTCCCGACTCCAGTTTCCACCACACTGCGGTGGAGAACCTTCTTGCCACGGGACAGGTCATCTCCCCGGGTACCCCCGATCCCTGGGAGTACTCCCGAAGGGCCTCAGTCGAGGGAGCCAGGTTCGGCCCCGATTCAATGACCGCAACGGGATTCCCATTCACCGGGACCATAGCCGGCTTCTTCCGGGGCATCCCCGGGAAGGCTGCCCCGGAGGACTACCACAGGATGCTCATGGAGACCCTCTCCGTGCTTTGCGGCGGCGACCTGTGGGAGGAGCTGCTTCCCCCGGGCCTCTTCCGCCTGGGGGATGGGGTCGAGGTTACATTCAAGGTATTCTGCAAAATGGTCGAAAAGGCTCTCAAGGAGCCGGTTACCATAGCGGAGGGCATTCCGGGAGGGGTATCGGTCCTCCCCATGGAAAGGGTTCGGGGCACCGTGTTCAGGGGGGTGATACTCACCGGTATGGAGGAGGGCAGGTTCCCGTCGAGAACGGTGAACGATCCCAGGCTCACCGTTCCCATGAAGGAGCTGCTTCAGATGCCATCGCCAAAGGACAGGGAGACGGAAGAGGCCTTCCTTCTCAGACAGGTGTTCGAGGCCGCAGGCGACCGACTCGTCATCCTGGCCAGGAACGCCGATGAAAAGGGGAACTCCGTGTCCCTCTCCCCCTTCCTGGGGGCCCTGGCGAAAAGCGACGCCGTGGAACACAGAACGGTTTCGGCAATGGCTGCGCTCACCCTGGATATCCCGGAGGATCCGCCCTTTCTCTCCGGTTCCCTGGCGGCCCAGAGGGAGAGGCTGCTCTTCAATCCGGAGGAGCCCTCCCCGGAAGCCCTCCACTGCGGAATGGTCGGCCCGGGTTTCTACGACCCAGAACCTGTGAGCGCAACCGTACTGGAAAGCTACCTCCGCGACCCCGGCCGGTTCCTGGCTGAAAGGGTCTGGAGGGTGGAAGCAGCTGACCCGTTCCCGGTACGGTCCGAGCCGGATCCCCTGAGCCGGGGGAACCTGATCCATGAGGCAGTGGAGAAAGCGCTGCTTTCAGGAGGCTGTGTCAGGGACATCGTAATGGAGCTTGCCCGGGGGGCAGGGCTGGTAAAACTGCTTGGCTCCGCTGAGCTTGCGGACATATGGACCGATCATGCGGTATCCGGGATAGAGAAGCTCATTGCGGAGGTATGCCGAAGGGGCTGGCGGATTCACCTGACCGAGGAGTCCCTGACTGGAACGGTGGCCGGATACCGGGCACGGGGAAGGGTGGACCTTGTGTTCACCACCGCCCAGGGAGGCCTGGTGCTTGCTGACCTGAAGACAGGCAGACCCAGGGGCTGCACCGCCGCGTCCATGCTGAAGAAGAACCTCCTCCAGCTGCCTTTCTACTGCTCGCTGGCCATGGAGAACGGGTGGAGCGCGGTTTCTACCGCCTGCTACATCCACCTCGAGGGCAGCGGCGAACTCACCATCGAAGAGGTCTCCGCCGATGAGATGAAGGCCATTGCGCCTGAGTTCGAGGAGCTGGTGACCGATACCGTCGAGAAGATAAGGGCCGGGGTGTTCCCCCGGAAGGAAACGGGGGTCTGACCGATGGCTTCCTTCACACCCCCGGATCAGCCGGTACGCAGCGAGATAGCCACTGAAGACGGAAGAAGCGTAGTGGTGGAGGCCAGCGCCGGAACCGGCAAGACCACCCTTCTCACCCGCCGGGTTTCGGAGATAGTCCGGCGCGGGGTCCCCCTGGACAGGATAGCGGTGGTTACCTTCACCGAGGCCGCCGCCAGCGAGCTGAGGCTCAGGATCAGGGAAGTTCTGCCCCCGGAAGCGGCCGCGGGCATGGACCAGGCCTGGATACACACCATACACGGGTTCGCCTCCAGGATACTCAGGGAATACTACCACCTGTGCGGCGGGCTGCCGGAGTTCGTCACCGAGCCGGGTCACTTCAGCAGGTCCGAACTGGAGATGCTCTGGGACGTATTCCTCGCCTCTGCGGACGCCGCTTCCCTTGGGGAGTCCTCCCCGGGTCTTCGCCGGCCGGGCTCAAGGGCGCTGCTGGACGCAGCGGAAGCCATGGAGAAGCACCGCTGGATCCAGGACCCCTCCATCCTGGGAAGCATGCAGGAAAGGTTCACCGAACTCAGGGACCGCTGGGAGAGGAGGCTTCCCGAACTTGCGGCGGTATGCCCCGTGGAAAACGACAAACTGAGGCTGGGGATACTGGAGGCCGCAGAAAGGCTCCGCCAAGGCGATCTGAACTCGCCGGTGGCCCTGAACTGCGGTTCCAGGGCCGCCTGGGGAGGAGCGGAGGCCATTGTGGAGGTGCGCGGGGAACTCAAGCGATTCAGGTCCGACCTGGAGTCGATGAGGGGCTGGCAGGCGATGCGGCCCGTCCTCCCCGCCGTTGAGAACCTTGTGTTCCCTTTTCTCAGGCACATAAGGAGCGAATGGGATTCGAACCCCTCCAGACTCTCCTACGATGACCTCCTTTACGCCGCCGAGAAGGGTGTTTCCTCGTCGGGGGAACTCAGGAGCATCCTAAGGGAGAAGTTCGACCATGTGCTTATCGACGAGTTCCAGGACACCAGTCTGGTTCAGGTGCGGCTCTTCCGATCAATGCTTGGGGATGAGGGGTTCGCCGGGAAACTGACAGTGGTGGGGGATCCGAAGCAGTCCATTTACGGCTGGCGTTCAGCGGACATGGAGACCTACAAGGAAACGGTGGATCGGCTGGAGGAGGGCAACGCCCTTTCAAGGACCATAACGGTGAACTTCCGGAGCTGCCGACGGATCATTTCGTTCGTGAACTCATTCGGGGAAGCTCTCTTCAGAGGATCCTCGCCGGGGGAAGCCCCCTTCGCCAGCCCTTACAGCCCCATCGAACCCGCTCCCGGAGCGGATGATGGGGAGGGGGTGACCATACACGTACTGCCCCGGCTTTCGGAAAGGAGAAAGGCGGAGACCTGGTCCGCCCTCCAGGCGGTGAGGATGGCTGACCTGATAGGGGACCCGGGAAGAACGGCGGTGCTCTTCAGGACCAAGACAAGGATGGACGGGCTTCTCAGGGAGCTTGACCGCAGGAACATCCCCTACAGGGTAGAGGCTGGAAGGGACTTCGCGGAAAGACCCGAGGTGACCAGCACCGCCCTGCTCCTGAGACACATGCTCCATCCGAAGGACCCCGGCGCGCTGGTGGAGACCCTCCGGTCAATCTTCTTCGGAATAGATGACATTCAGATATCCAGGTGGCGCAGGGGGGACGCTCCGTCGAAGGATGTCTCCAGGGCCCTGGAAATCCTTTCAAGGCTCCGGGAAGATTTCCTCAACCTTCCACCCGGGCTTTTCATAAGGCACCTTTACAGGAACACCTGCCTCCTCAGGTCCATCCGTGACAGCGGATACCAGACCGGCCGCAGGCTGGCGAACATGCGGTTCATAATGGAGCACGCGGTGGAGACCGGTGACTGCATAGGGCTCCTGGAGTCACTGGAGGGCCGGGCCCCCATGAGCGCCGAGGAGCCAGTGACCCCCCCGGACGATTCCACCGGCGCTGTTACTGTCACCACCATCCACAGCGCCAAGGGCCTGGCATGGGAGCATGTGATAGTGGCGGATCCCGGCTCGAGCTTCGGCGGCATCCGCAGCGACGTCCTGGTCAATGAAAGGGAGTCCAGGCTGGGCCTGAAACTGGGTGATGCCATGTCGGCGGACTATCCCCCCCTGAAGGAAAGGGAGGAACTTAGGAGGGTGGCCGAGTACCGCAGGCTCCTCTATGTTGCGGTGACCAGGGCCAGGAGCAGGCTGGACATCATCCTGGAACCGTCCGGTAACCCCGAGTCCCCATGCGGCATGATCCAGGAAGCCCTTGCAGGGGCTAAGGACTGCACGACCCTGGAGATCCCCCTCACCGATGTTCCCGGAGAGGGCGACACCCTTCCCCACCCCCCGCCGCCGGCCCCGGGGGAACCTTACAAGCAGCTTTTTCCCGGTTATCCCGCAAACAGCGACCCTCTTCGAAAACGGGCGATGCGCCTGGGCACAGAGGTGCACGGCATCCTTCAGCACATCCACATGGAGAACCCCGGGAACTGGATCGACGAGAACAGGAACAGGCTGAACCGCACGCTGGAGTACCCTGAGGAAGCCATCGGCCTGGCAATGGCTTTCTTCCGGGCATACGACCTGAAGGGCGCAAGGGTCGTGGGGAGGGAACACCCCATAACCGCCGGAGGCCGCTTCTACTACGTTGACCTGCTTCTTGAGAGGAACGGCATCCTGGAAGCGGTGGACTACAAGACCGACGCTGGAGACCCGGGGAAGGCCGCGGACCTTTACCGTGACCACCAGCTCCTCTACCGAAGTCTGCTGGAAGAGGCCACCGGGAAACAGGTGAGGTCGTTCCTGGTGTTCCTCTGCCACGGCGTGACCATCCCCGTGTAAGGAACCGTATCACTTGCTCGGGGTTGACCATTACAAAGGGGAATGTTATTGATTGTTCAGATTTCATCCCCAATAGGCTCAGGCTTATTGGCCCCCGCTGGGTTGCGGCCCAGCGGGTTATTTTTTATCTAACGACAATGAATCGAGCAATTTTCATTGTTGACGGACTGAACCTGTATCATTCCCTGGCCGACCTTCGTAAGCCAGATACAAAGTGGCTTGATCTAAGGAGTCTTTGTCGCACTTATCTGTCTGCAGCAGGACAGATTCGTTGTGAGAAAGCGGAACTGGAAAGAATTCATTACTTCACAGCTATTCCTCATCATCGTTCATCCTCAAAAGTCAAGAGGCACACGCTTTACATGAATTGCCTCAGAAATCTGGACATAGAGATCCATCTCGGCAGATTCAAACAAAAGGATGTCTACTGCAGTAGATGCAAGCGCAAATTCACTGCACATGAGGAGAAGGAATCCGATGTGGCAATCGGAGTTGAGTTACTGAAGCAGTGTCATCTGGATAGTTTTGAAACAGCTGTTCTTGTTACCGGGGATACAGACATTCATCCAGCAGTGAGAACCTGCAGAGAAATGTTCCCGGCAAAGACGATCTTTTTCCTTTTCCCATACAGAAGAAAGAACAAGGAACTGCAGAAGATCGCTCCAGAATCAATGACTATCAAGCCGAGAGCTTACTTTGAGAACCAGTTGCCAGACCCATTCATCGGAGCTGATGGGACCAGTTACAGCAAGCCTGCATCATGGTAATACTGGTTTTCCAGTCCGTTGTTACGATTTAGCTCAGGTCATTGAATCTTGTGAACAGATACCGGCGGAAAGGGGTCCGGACAAATGCCCGGACCCCCTTTGTCGGATGATACCAGTTCTAGATGTCTATCTCGATCTGAGCGCTGCTGTTTGCGGACTGGTTCCGCACCGGCCTTATGACGAAGTGCACGTTGTCGTTGATGCCGCTTCCGCCGTAGGACTCGATGTCGATCAGCCAGGCTCCGGCGTTCTCCTGGGTGGCTTCGATCTCCATCCAGGGATTGAAGTCGCCGCCGTCGTCGTCGCTGAACCAGGTCTCGCCTGCGCCGTCAACCACCGTGAGGGTAAGGTCGGTGCTGCTCTCGGCGAACACCTCCCAGGTGTCGCCGGGGTCCACCACGAGGTGCAGGTAGACATTATCGCTCCTGTACTCGTCGAACTCCATGGGTGCGAAGCCCCTCTCCCTCTCCACCGGGGCGGCCAGGGTGTAGCGGAAGTCCACGAACTCGGTTGACATTTCGGTGTAGGGTGTCACCAGGGCGGCGTAGCTACCCGGTGCCAGCTGAAGTATGAGCTGGGGGTCGAGGCCCTCCGGGCCGTCGTCGTTGTAGTCGATCATGTAGCTGTCGCCGTCGATGATGGCCATCTTGGTGTCGTCGTAGCTGGAGACGTCGAAGATGTATTCGCCGTCCTCGTGTATGTCGAACTCGAACACCACCACCTGCTCCTCGGGGTAAACGCCCCAGTAGTCGCCGGCCTCGGGCCAGTAGGCCATCACCATGGATCCGGGCTTGAACTCGCCGGTGTACCATGTGTCGGGTTCCTCTGCCTCGACGATGTCCGCGGACATCTCGTCGGCATCCAGCTCGGTTATGGAAATAGTGAACTCCGCGTCCTCGGAGCCTCCGTAGGTATCCACGATGCAGAGGTAGCTTCCCGCTTCCATCTCCCCGGCGTACACCGGGTTCATTCCGTTGGTATCGTCGTCGTAGTCAATGTACTCCAGGTCGTCGCCGTCCACCATCATTATGGCCATTACGCAGTCCACGTCGCTCTCTATCTCCACCTTGACCCACATGTCATCGGATATCTCCAGGGGCACGGCCCTGCAGGTCTCCCATCCTTCCCTCCAGATGTCGTAGGAGTCGTAGACAAGGTCTTCCCAGAGCTCTCCGTCCTTGTCGCGGAGGATGAAGGCCTCCATCTCGTCGCCTGTCTCAAGGGCCCACATGAAGTCCTCGGCCTCGCCGGTCTCAAGAAGGAACTCCCCGTCGTCGCCGGTGGCGTCGAACACCACCGCCCTGGCCCCGGCGGTCACTTTGTCCATGCTTACGAAAGCGTCAAGTTCTCCGTCCCAGTCGTCCCCCGCCGCAAGGATCCTCCCGTCGGCGTCTATGACCACTATCACAGGATCGATGTCGTCCTCTTCGATGAGGATGGAGATACCATCTTCTGTCTCGGCCAGGGGGAACTCCACCGCCGGCCAGTCGTCCTCGACTGCTATTCCGGCCTTAAGGAGGACCTCTTCAGCGTCGGGAATCAGCTCTTCGATCTCCACACCGGTGGAAAGGTCGCCCTGGGCGGTTTCCCCCGGCTTGAGACCGCCGCCCCCCAGAAGGGAACAGCCTGCTGCGGCAAGCATCATTGCCAGTATCATGGGAACGATCTTTCTGTACATAAGAACCCCTTTCAGAGAGTACACTGTTCAATACAGGGAACGCGCATGGATTATTCCCCCGGGTCCGCGGAAACTATTATACAAAAGAGGGAGGGGCCCGGCAGAGCCGGGCCCCTCACAGGAAACATGTATCCCGTACGGCTACCTGATCACGCTTACCCTTGCGGTGGCAATGCTGCCGCCCTGGGTGAGCCTGATGAAGTAAACGCCTGTGGAAACGCTGGAAGCGTCCCAGGTGAACACGGACTGGCCGGTGAGTTCGTTCTGGAAGGGTCTGTCGATCACCCTGCCGGTAACATCGAATATCTCAACGGTGGCCGGGCCGGATACGCCGGTGAGGGTCACGGGAATGCTTCCCGCAACAGGGTTCGGCGCGGATACGGAAATGGGAGAGGTGGTCACACCGGCGGTGTGGTCTTCCCCGATGCCGGTCATGGGCCATGTCTTCGTGATGACGCTGGGGTCGCCGAAGAGGGTGTAGCCCTCGTAGTAGTACTGGCTGCGTCCGCCGCC
>CAYLXG010000005.1:0-3632 GCA_964387445.1 uncultured bacterium | reverse complement strand
TGTACACGGACATGAGACCCTGGTTCATGTAGCCCCTGGGCCAGTGGACATCGTTGCCCAGGAAGGATTCGTACTCGCCCCTCTGCTGGATGTCGTCCTCGTCCCAGTATGAGCTGGGAACTGAGCCCCAGAAGTAGATGCCTCCCCTTTCAGGGGTGCGGGTCCAGGTCTCTCCCCAGCAGGTGCCTGTGGAATAGGCGCCGGTGAGGCAGGCATGGCTGAGGACTCCCGGGAACATGCCGTCGTTGGTAAGCTGGTTGAAGTCGCTGGAACCGAAGCTCATGTCGCCCCAGCTGGTCTGTGATCCATGTCCGCTGAAGGTAAGCATGGAGGCTCCGGCGTTGATGGCAGCCACAGCCTGGGAAGCCGTACCGCCGCTGTGGGGATAAACCTTGGTGGAGTTGTAGCCCCTGGGATCAAGGTAGGTCTCGATGCAGTAGTTGTGGGTACCCTCGGAGATGGAATAATTGTCGCTGGAGGCTATGAAAACTGCCCCCTGCACCCAGCTCTGCACGCCAACGCTGTTCTCGTAGTCGATCACCCTCTGGGCCATGGTAACGCACTGGCCGGTGGTCTGAACGCTGAAGCGGCCAAGGAAGGCGTCAGGTATCCAGCCGCCGTCGTCGAGGCAGGCGTAGTAGAGGTCGGTGACATCGCCGTAGGTGGTGGCTGTGCCGCCGGGAAGGAACGCGGTGTCGCCAACGAGGAGAACGTAAACGGTTCCTCCTGTGATGGCGTTCTGTATGTAGGCTCTGATCTCGTCGGCGGTGGTGCCGGTTACGCTGAGGTCCACCATGTCCACGGTGAATCCCAGGGCCTGCTTGTGGGCCACGAAATCATCCATTGCGGTGTCAACGAAGTCGCTGTGGCCTATGATGAGGTACGGGGCGGGGGGGGTGTCCAGGCCGCCCTCGAAGGTGCCGTAGTTCATCAGGGTGCCCTGGAGGATCCTCTCGTACTCGGTGCAGGCCATGGAAGCCGCCTGCTCGTAGCTCCGGGCGATGTCTCCGCCCTGGAAGCTCAGCTCGATGGAGGCTCCAGCCAGGAGGGAGAAGCTGTTCTCGTCCGGGCTCCAGCGAAGGGGCATGACCTCCACGAGGGCAAGGTTCCTTCCTCTCATGCCTCCGGCGTAGATGACCCTTACCCAGCTGTCGGGGAAGGGGTTGCCCAGGGTGTATACACCCGGGTCGTGAACTACGGTGAAAGCGTCCCTGGGCTGGTCCTTGGAAGCGCTCAGGACCGCCGGCACAAGGGGGCTGCCGTCGTGGCTGATCTCCTCGACGCGGAGTTCGTTAACCGTTGCCTCCACGGTGGCGCCGATGGGGATCTCGATCCAGGTCCTGTAAACGGGGACCCTGGGAAGACCGGCTTCCGCAAGGTTCTCAGCATCGTTCATGCTTACAGTGGTGTACTGCGCTCCGCGTATCACCTCGGTGCCGAACACCGGCTGAGCGGCGTTCAGTTCGATGGTGACACCCTCCTGGGAGGACTCAACAAGGGTGAGTCCCGAAGCGAAGGATGCACACGCAGCTGCTGCAAGGAGCAGAAATACAGTTCTCATCTTTCCTCCAGACTGGTTTCTTTCTTATATCATCGGCGGGACCGATGGGCCAACTGCATATATATATACAACCAACACGCTGAAGATAGCATCAACCGGCGGCAGGGTAAAGGAGGAGCCTTTGGCGGTAGTGGTGAAAAAGCCCCGGGAAAGCCGCGTACAGCAGTCCGGAGCCTCGGGGCTCAGGGAGGCTCTTCTTGCGGGTCCCGCCTCCGGCTGCAGCCGGTTCACCGTTCGCAGGATAACCCTGGCTCCCGGGGGCCGAACCGCAAGGAACGCCTGGAAGGGTCCAGTGTTCTACTTCCTCCATATAGGGCGAGCTGCTTTGAGCCACGGAGAAGGCGAGCTTGATCACCTTGCCCCCGGCGAGGCGGCTGTGGTCCACGGTGATGAGCTTCACCACTTCCAGAACATAGGCGACATTCCCGCTGTGATACTGGCGGTGATGCCCCAGTGAGAACAGCCCTTGCGGTTATTCTGGCACTCTGCGTCTCCGTCTCCCCGGGGAAGAGCCCCCAGGGGCCGTACCCTCCAGGCGTCGCCCTGGTGCTGGCCGGCGGCGGAGCCAGGGGCCTGGCCCATATCGGGTTCCTGAAGGCGCTGGAAGAAAACGACATAAGGGTTTCAGCCATCGCCGGGACCAGCATGGGCGCCCTGATGGCCGGGCTCTACGCCTGCGGCTACTCCGCAGCCCAGCTGGACAGCCTTACATCGGGCATGAACTGGAATCATCTCTTCAGTTCCGCACCGGAGGCCAGGCTCACCTTCCTGCCGGACAGGATCAGGGGAAGGCAGGACCTGATAAGCCTGAACCTCAGGGGGCTTACCCCGACACTTCCCCAGAGCGCCGTGACCAACATGCGGGTGGGCTTCCTGCTCTCCGGGATGACAGGGCCTGCCCAGGTGCTGAAGGGCTTTTCCTTCGACTCCCTTCGAATTCCCCTTCGTGTGGTGGCTTCCGACCTGATCAGCCGCGACAGGGTGTTCTTCGACAAGGGCTACCTCTGGAGGTACCAGCTGGCCAGCATGGCAATACCCGGCGTTTTCCCTCCGGTTCAGGCCGATTCGCTTCTCCTGGTGGACGGGGGGATGTTCGACAACATGCCGGTGGACGTTGCCAGGAAGGTCTGGCCGGGAATGCCGGTGCTTGCGGTGGACGTGGGGAATGCAAACCCTGTCGAGTACCCCGAAGCGCCCTCCCTTTTCACAGTAACGGGAATGACCTTCACGGCGCTTTCCAGCAGGGTGAACGAGCACTACTACATGGAGCCCGACTGGCTCTTTACCCCTGACCTTCATGGTGCACATGTATGGAGTTTCGACGAGACCGATTCTCTGATAGCCTGGGGCTACCACCAGGGAATGGAGTGGATAGCGGCACAGGAGGGTCTTCCCACCGGTGCACAGGAAAGGCCCGGGTGGACTCCGCCGGAGTTCGTGCTGGGGAACGTCCACTTCGCCGGCAACGATGATGTGTCACTGCTTGCCATAGACCGATGGCTGACCCTGTCCCCCGGGGACACCCTGAACACCATGTCCGCCATGGAAGCCGCGGAGAACCTTTACGCCTCCGGTCTTTTCAGCATGGTGCGGTTCTCAATGCTCCCCGGAAGGGAGCGTGGAACCGCCGACCTTGCCTATGAACTCACCGAGAGGGACCCCGGCACAGTGGGACTGGGGCTCTCCTACAACAACGACTTCGGGATGGACGCACGGATCACCGTTGAGCACGCCAACACTTTCAACAGGGGCATAAGGACCATAGTGAACACCGGCGGCGGGAACGGCTACGCCTTCGCGGAGCTCTCCAGCTACACCAGCACCAGGGAGCGGGAGAGATACTTCGCAGTTGCGGCGGGCATCAGCCAGATCAAGGGCTGTGAGACCGACGGGAACGGGGAAAGCAGCCTTCGGACATGGACGGACCATTCAGCCCGGCTGATGCTGGGACGGCCCGTGTCCTGGTTCGGCATGATGGAGCTTTCAGCTGGGGTGTATGGAAGGGATTATGCCGGAACCGCCCGTACCCAGTCATTCCCCCTTCTTTCCGTTTCAGCCCTTACTGACACCA
>CAYLXG010000004.1:17783-37209 GCA_964387445.1 uncultured bacterium | reverse complement strand
TCCTTTACACTCACACCGCTTCTCTGCTCTATCCTTCTGAAGCCGGAAGAAGCCACCTCTGCCTCTCACCAGGCCCCCGATTCACCGGATGTAGAGTAAAGTCAGCGGCTTTTTTCTCCCGGGGGGCGGTTTTTATCGCCCCCCATCTTTTAAGAGGATTCATATGGCTGGGACATTCAACATCTGCAAGCCCCAGGGCGAATAGAGTTATGGGAAAAGGGGTTCCGGTTTGGCGATAACACCGACGCAGCTGCACTACATCAGGAAACTGCTTGCCCAGCAGGCCACGGGCAGGGCGGCGGTGGCCATAAGCAAGATCCACCCCGCGGACATCGCCGATCTGTTCTCGGTGAGCCTCACACCGTCGGAGACCAGGATGCTGGTGGACCTTCTTTTCAACCAGCTGAAGGCCGGCGACGTTCTATCGGAGCTTCCGGATTCCCTGCTCACCGAAGTTCTCGACGAGATTGACGACGAGAGCATAGCCCGGATACTCAAGAGACAGGATCCCAACGACGCTCTGCAGTTCCTGGCAAGGATAGAGCCCCAGAGGCACGAACCCATCCTGAATCTTCTTCCCGGGGCGACCAGGTACAGGATCGAGCAGCTGCTGATCTACCCGGAGGACTCTTCCGGTCAGTACATGGCCTCAAGCTACATGTCCATCCTTCCGGACATAACCGCCAGCGAGGCCGTGGGGCGCATCCGCGGGCAGAGCGAGGATGTGGACGTTCCCTTCTACGTGTATGTAACCGACGAGGACCGCAGGCTCCTGGGGGTGGTGCCCCTGAGGAGGCTGGTCACCTGTCCCCCGGACACCCCCATAAGGGAACTCATGGTGGAGGACCCCTTCACCGTGGACGCCACCGACGACCGCGAGGAAGCCGCCGCCATCGCCCGGAAGTACGACATAATGGCGGTGCCTGTGGTGGACGACAACCACCATCTGCTGGGGGTGATACCGGGAGATTCCCTCTTCGACGTTCTGGAAAAGGAAGCCACCGAGGATATGTTCCGCATGGCCGGCCTCTCCGAGGAGGACAGCGTTTTCACCCCTGTACCCACCGCATTCCGGCAGAGGTTCCCCTGGATACTGGTGAACCTGGTCACCGCCTTCGTTGCTTCGACCGTAGTAAGAGCCTTCGAGGGGACCATCGCCCAGGTGGCAACCATCGCGGCCTTCATGCCGGTGGTGGCGGGGATGGGGGGCAACATCGGCAACCAGTCCCTGGTTGTGATAACAAGGGCCATCGCCCTGGGCGAACTCGACTTCTCCAGCGCCGGGAAGGCCATTATGAAGGAATCCAGCCTGGGTCTGCTCATGGGTCTCGTGGCGGGCACGGTGGCCGCCGTGGTGGCCTTCACCACCGCCGGCGACACAGCCCTGGCCCTGAGGCTGGGCCTTGTGATACTCATCTCCATGGTGGCCAACATGGGCCTGGCCGGTCTCCTGGGGGCAGGCATCCCACTCACCCTGAGGGCCATGGGCCGGGACCCCGCCCTGGGCAGCAACATACTCCTCACCGCATGCACCGACTCCATCGGGTATCTCCTTCTGCTGGGCCTGGCAATGGCCATGATAACCTGACATGACCGCAAGCGGGATAAAAACACTGCTCAGCGGCTCATGCGCCGCCCCCCACTCCATCCTGGGAATGCACAGGAAGGGGGACCGGATCGAGGTAAGGGCCCTCTGTCCCGGCGCCGCGAAGGTCGAGCTGATATCCCACCTCGGGGAAACGATGATGAAGAAGACCCACAAAGGGGGCATATTCACCTGGAGGTCCCCCGGGGCATCGGACTTCTTTCCCTACAGGCTGAGGTTCACCCTGGAGAACGGATCCTCCTGGGAGACGGAGGATCCATATTCCTTCCTTCCCCAGCCCGGGGAGCTTGACCTTCACCTGTTCAACGCTGGGAAGCATCTGCAGCTTCACCGGCTCATGGGAGCAAGGACATGGACCGCCGGGGATACCCTGGGCACCCTATTCACAGTGTGGGCCCCCAACGCCAGGGCGGTGTGCCTCACCGGCTCCTTCAACGACTGGGACCGGAGAAGGCATCCCATGAGGAGCCTGGGTTCCAGCGGGGTCTGGGAGCTGTTCATGCCCCATGTCGGCCCAGGCGACTACTACAGGTTCGTGATAACCGCCGCCGACGGAACTGTCCTGGAGAAGTCCGACCCCTACGCCACATACTTCGAGAAGAGGCCCTCCAACGCCTCCATGATATCGGATCCCTTCTCCTTCCAGTGGTCCGACCATGAGTGGATGGAGAAAAGAAGGAACAGGAACCCCTTCACAGAGCCAATGTCCATCTACGAGGTTCACGCCCCCTCCTGGACAAGGCGGGGCCACGACTTCTGCAGCTGGAACGACCTTTCCAGCTGGCTCATCCCCTATGTGAAGGACATGGGCTTCACCCATATCGAACTCCTTCCTGTGATGGAGCATCCCTTCGACGACTCCTGGGGCTACCAGGTCACAGGGTTCCTGGCCCCCACCAGCAGAATGGGCAGGCCGGAGGATTTCTGCCGGTTCGTGGACAGCTGCCACGCACAGGGCATAGGAGTGATACTCGACTGGCCCCCGGCCCACTTCCCCGCGGACGCCTGGGCGCTGGCCCGTTTCGACGGCACATGCCTCTACGAGCATGAGGACCCCAGGAAGGGCTACCACCCCGACTGGAACACACTGATCTTCAACTACGGCAGGAACGAGGTAAGGAACTTCCTCTTCGCCAGCGCTTTCCAGTGGCTGGACACTTACCACGCCGACGGGATACGGATGGACGCGGTGGCCTCCATGCTCTACCTGGACTACTCCCGCAGGGAGGGGGAGTGGCTGCCCAACGAATACGGCGGCAGGGAGAACATCGACGCGGTGGAGTTCATAAAGGAGCTGAACCACTATGTGGGAACGGAATACCCGGGCGCGGTGATGATAGCCGAGGAGAGCACCGACTGGCCGGGGGTGACGAAACCTCCCTCTTCTGGCGGCCTGGGCTTCCACTTCAAGTGGAACATGGGCTGGATGAACGACACCCTGGAATTCTTCAAGGCAGACCCGGTATACAGGAAGCACATGGTTGACAAGCTGACCTTCAGCGCCGTGTACGCCTGGAGCGAGAACTACATCCTCCCCCTCTCCCACGACGAGGTGGTCCACGGCAAGGGCTCCCTCCTGGGCAGGATGCCCGGAGACAGGAACCGCCAGCTCAGGACCCTCCTGGCCCTGCAGTGGTTCTTCCCGGGAAAGCAGCTGCTTTTCATGGGAGGCGAAAGGGCCCAGGAGCACGAATGGGACTTCAGATCACCCCTCCCCGAGGGTGACGGCAGCATGAGAATGTACGTTGCATCGCTGAACCGTTTCAGCAGGGAAATGCCCCAGTTCCACAGGAAGGACTGCTCCCCGGACGGATTCCGCTGGGTGGACTTCTCCGACAGGGACTCCACTGTCATTTCCTTCCTCCGCTTCGCCGACGGTCTTCCCCCTGTGCTCTGCGTCTTCAACATGACCCCTGTGGAGCGCCGCGGCTACAGGGTGGGGGTTCCCCAGGGGGGAAGATGGAGGACCGCCTTCCACAGCGAGTCCCCTGTGAGCGGGGAGACTGAATCCTCGCAGCAGCCCTTCCACGGCCTTTCCCATTCCCTTGTGATGGACCTTCAGCCCCTTTCATGCACGGTGCTGTCACCGGTCTAGGGGTTTGCGTATACTTCTTCCACAGAAGGAGGCGCACATGAGATCACACACGAAATACCTCTGGTTCCACACCCCCGCCAGGGTGGACTTCATCAACATAACCGGCCAGGTGGAAGAAGAACTGCTCGCCAGCGGTATACAGGAAGGGCTGTGTCTGGTCAACGCCATGCACATCACCGCCAGCGTGTTCATCAACGATGACGAGCCCGGCCTGCACAGCGACTACAGGAGATGGCTGGAGGAGCTTGCTCCCCACGATCCCGGCAGGTACAGGCACAACCTCACCGGAGAGGACAACGGCGACGCCCACCACAAGAGGCAGATAATGGGAAGGGAAGTGGTGGTGGCGGTAACGGGCGGAAAGCTGGACATGGGCCCATGGGAGCAGATCTTCTACGGCGAGTTCGACGGAAGAAGAAGGAAAAGGGTACTAGTAAAACTTATCGGAGAGTGAGGAGAGAAATGAGAACACTTGCTGCAGCGGCGGTGCTTCTGGTTCTGACCCTGGGCTGCGACGGCGGAGCCGGCGGAGCCGCGTCATCTCAGTATCAGCCCTATCCCCCGTCCATCAGCGTCACAGGGGTTGGCACCGCAACGGGAATAGCCGACATGGCCGTTATAAACTTCAGCATCAACGTTTCCGACGAGGATCCCGGCAACGCGGTGAGGGATGCCGCCGAAATGGCCGAGTCAGCCATCGAGGCCGCGGTGGACCTGGGCATCAGCGAGGATGACATCGAGACCGTGGGTTACAGCATCTACATGGAGGATGTGTACGACTACAACACATACGAGTACACCGGGGAGAAGGTCTACAACCTCACCCATTCCTTCAGGGTGAACGTCAGGGACATAGAGACCGCAGGCGATGTCCTCGCCGCTCTGGTTGACGGCGGCGCCACCACAGTGGGCGGCATTCAGTTCACCGTGAGCAACCGTGACGAACTGGTGGCCGAGGCCAGGACCCTTGCCCTGGAGAACGCCAGGACCACCGCGGAACAGCTGGCCCAGGGGCTGGGGGTAGACCTTGGCGACCCGGTGAGCGTAAGCGAATGGACCGACTACTACGGTTCCTATGACCCCTACGGATACGGCTACGGAGCCGGGGAGTACTACTACGACTCGCCCCCCATATCCCCGGGGAACACCGGCGTGACCATGAATGTTTCGGTCTCCTTCTCGATAGACTAGGGATATGCTGCTTGTCAGCCTGCTGGCGGGGTTTCCATTCGTGGAGACCCCGCCTGCCGACCTGGACTCTTCCCTGGCCCTTATCGAGACGCTCATGGAGGAGGCTGAACCGGCTCAACTGGGGATGTTCTTCGCTGAGATAGGTCTCGAGGCATCCCCGGACGAGGTGCTTCTCTGGGGTCCCCGGGACTTCTACGACATGGTGGTGGACTTCTCCCCCGCGGCCCCGGACTCCGGCACTCCGGACTCCCTGATGCCCCTGGTGAACTCCCTGCCCCTGGAGCTGCTTGAAAAAACGGAGGCGGCGGAGGTAACTATGAAGCATGGAAGCAACGCTCTTTCTCTCTGCAATTCTGTTCACAGGCTACCTCTCCATATCCGAGGTCTGCTCCAACCCTCCTGACGAAACCTCCGGAGAGTTCGTGGAGCTGCACAACTGCTCCACCGACACCATCGACCTGTCCGGCTGCACCATAACCGACGGAGACGCACTCGATGCAGTTTCAGGCTGGTCGGGCTCGTTCCCCCACAGCGGCGTGGTCCTCGAGTCCACGCACATTCCCCCGGGCGGATTCGCCGTGCTCCTGGAAGAGGGTTATGTGAACGACCCCTGGCTGGAGTTCTCACCGGGAACGGTGATCCTCACCACAGGCGACAACGCCATCTGCAACGGCCTCGCCGCCTCATCCGATCCCCTCACCCTCTTCCTCCCCGGTGGAACAGGGCCGGAGAACGTGGCTTCAACCTTCGGAACGCCAGTTGATGCCGAGAACTGGGAAGACCGCGACGACGACGGCCTCGACTCCATCCCCTTCGACCCGGGAGAAGGCAATACCCTTTTCAGGTACCCGCTGGAAGCCCCTGACGGCCAGGGCTTCTGGTTCCAGGGCGCCCCCACCCCCGGGGCGCCCCCCGACCAGCCACCGGACACATTCATGGTATCCATCGATTCACTCTTCATCAGCAGCACCGACCCCATCCCCGGCACCGGGGTAACCTTCGGCGCCGTGGTGAGCTGCTGGGGCACGGTATCCCCGGATTCCGGGGAAGTCATCCTCTACCTCGACTGCAACGCTGACTCGGCGGCCCAGGCTGACGAGGTGCTCCTGGCATTCCCTGCCCAGGAGCTTCAACCCGGTTCCTCAGACACCCTCCAGGTGTTCTTCACCGCCCCGGAACAGGGCTGGTATCCCGCGGCGTGCATGGCTCCGGGGGTACAGGGCCGCCTGCACTTCTCCACCGGCGGCGGGGTGAGCCCTGTTATCACCGAGGTAATGGCCAACCCCCTCAATGAAGACACCGAAGAGTTCATAGAGGTGCTCTATTCAGGTCCGGGGGCCTTTCCCCTTGCGGGGTGCTCCTTCACCGACGGCGACGCCGTGGATCAGATACTTCCCTTCCAGAACGGCGGTTACCTGCTCCAGAACGCCCCGGGGCTCATAATCGACCCGGAGTACCAGGGCACACTGGCCATCCCCGCTGGCACCCCCCTTTTCATCCCCGGGAACACCACCCTGGGCAACGGCCTCACCACCGACGACCCGGTGCTGCTCTACGGCCACGGCGGAACCTCCCTGGAACACCTTCTCAGCACCGCGGGAACCCCCATTCTCAACGACGACCCTCTCCTGTGCGACGACGACGGCCTCGACGGAATCCCCTTCGACCCGGGGAACGGTCATTCCATCCAGCGGATCATTCCCGGGGGCCCCGACGCCGAGTACAACTGGCAGGCCTCACCCCCGGGGGGCACCCCGGGCACGGTGGAAGAAACCCCCGGCTGGTCAGACCTTGCCACCGACACTGTATTCTGCACCCCGGGCAGCATCACCGGATCGTTCTCCAACTGCGGCCTATTCCAGGCCCAGGGGGAGGTCACCTTCTTCTCCGACCTCAACGGAAACCTCGACCCCGATGCAGGGGAAGTGCTCCACCAGCAGTCAGTCATCCTTTCCCCCGGGGAAAGCCAGTCCCTCGAGATACCATCCGCCCTTCCGGACAGCGGCATTTTCATCGCGGCGGCCACCGTCAGCTGCCCGGATGACACCATCGGATCCAACGACACCCGCTGGGTTCAGTTCCTTCCGGAAAACCCCGCCTGGCCGGTGATAACCGAGGTGCTCTGCAACCCTGCCAATGAGGACTGCGACGAATTCGTGGAGGTCTTCTTCCCCGGCCCGGGGCAGGCGGACCTCACACGGTTCACCATTACCGACTGCGATTCCGAAGACGATATCCAGGCGGAATCCTCCCCCTTCCTGACACCTGGCTCCTACGCCGTGATACTCGACCCGGAATACGAGAGCGGTGGCCAGCCCTACAACCTGCCCCCGGGAACACCGGTCTTCCACCCCGGGAATACCACCATAGGGGACGGCCTCTCGGGAACCGACCCCGTGATACTCCTCCTTGATTCCACCGCCGTCTCCCAGTACGGAACCCCGGAAGACCCGGGCGACGGCATCCCCTTCGACCCGGGCACCGATCTCAGCGTCGAGAGGCTCTCACCCGGTCTCCCCGACATCCAGGCAAGCTGGTACTCCTCCCCCTGGGGTCCCACCCCGGGAGGCCCTCCCGAGAACATCACCCAGGGGGTCGACTATGGGTCTCTCTCCCCATCCTTCTCCCCTCCGATGGGTCCAGACGGAACCAGCACCCTCATCACCGCGGGAATCGTCTCACAGGGAACCGACTCCGTCTCCCAGGGGCAGCTCACCATTACCATTACCGCGGGAGAGGAAATGCTGGGATCCTTTACCCCGGAACCGCCGGGGCTTCAGGACACCGTGCAGGTCTCGCTCCAGTGGCAGTCCCAGGGAGTGAACACCACCATAACCGCCGCCATTTCCTGCGCCCAGGACCAAAACGGTTCGAACGATTCCGCCGCGGCGGAATGGAATCCGGCTCCCACGGTGTACATCAACGAGCTGTTCTACAGCGAACCCGAGTGGGTCGAACTCCACAACGGCACCGGCCAGGCGGTGGAGCTGTCCTCCCTCACCCTGGCCGACCCTTCAACCGAAGCCCAGCTTCCCCAGGGCGTCATCGAACCGGGGGGCTACGCAGTGCTCACGGAAGACCTGGGCGACTTCACCGCCATGTGGGGTCAGCTCCAGTGCCCCGCAATCGAGCCGGAAAGCTGGCCCACCCTGAACAACGGCGGAGACAGCCTCTTCCTCTCTTCCCAGGGTGCGGCCCTGGATCTGGTGCCCTACCTCTCATCCTGGGGCGGCAGCCCCGGAGAGAGTCTGGAAAGAAGGTCCGGAGAAGCCCCGGGCTACCTCCAGAGCAACTGGGGAACCTGCATACAGGGGGGCACACCGGGCGCTGCCAACAGCATAGGCGAAACCCAGTCCACCCGTTTCCTCACCCTCTTCCCCACTATCTTCAACCCTCCTGACACGCCCGTTACCGTGGAGATAGGCCTCCCCATGCAGGCCTGCAACGTTACCGTGAAGGTCTACGATGTGAGGGGGATGGAGCTTGAGAATCTTTTCCATGGGATCTACCCCGGGGAGCAGCTGATCCTCACATGGTACGGCGATGGTTATCCGGTGGGCAGATATATCGTTTACGCCGAAGCATCATGCGCCGGCCAGGTGCTCTCCGATGCCGGGGTCGTTGTGCTGGCAAGGCCGTTGGAATAATATTCCCCTGAAAAGGTACGAAATCCCCGCCCACGAATCGAAAGGCATGCCATGCTGAATGCCCTCTTTGCAATACTGGCCCTGACATCTTACAGCGGCGACCTTCTGCTGGTGGAGGGCGACCTCCGGGACGCTGACATCCCTGAGGAAGCCTCCGTTTACCACGTTTCCGAAAACTGGTTCCTGCTGGCCGGTGAGCAGGCTCAGATCAATGGAGAGACCACCGTTCTGGATTCCGGAGAGTGGAGCCCCGACGACTACGCCCTGGTCCACCTGAGAACGCCGGGAGACGAAGCTTCAGCGGCATCGGTGGGAGAGGTTGTCTTCATAAGGGGCAATACCGCCCTGGTGAGGACCACCGGCAGCCAGGGTGAATTGAGGGCTTAACCGGGGGTACACCTCGTGCAGCCCCTGAGGGAATACAGGGAAGCCGCACCTGCAGCAGGCCTTCCAGCCCCCCTGAGCAACCCCCTCGTCACCGACATAGTGCAGCAGGTGAACCAGGATTCCCTGATAGCCACCATACAGCACTACGAAGACTACCAGACCAGGCTCTGCGTAACAGACCAGTTCTACAATTCATGCACCTGGACCAGGGACAAGCTGATCTCCTACGGACTCACTGCACAGGTGGAGGAGTTCGACTTCACCTTCTACGGCAACCCCTACACCAGCTGGAACGTAATCGCAGAGCAGCCCGGGCTGATAGAGCCTGAAGTGATCGTGATCATCTGCGGCCACCTGGACTCCATCACCATGACCAATCCCTATGAGACAGCTCCGGGAGCAGACGACAACGGCAGCGGCTCCGCCACCGTGGTGGAGGCCGCCAGGATACTCTCAGACCACAACTTCCGCTACACCATAAGGTACCTGTGCTTCGGAGCCGAGGAACTGGGGCTCATCGGAAGTGACTTCTACGCCCAGGAAGCCGCCGCCAACGGAGACTCCATCATTGCGGTGATGAACCTCGACATGATCCTCTACGCCCCGGATTCCCTGAGGCAGCTCTTCGTTCCCTACAACACCCTCTCCCAGGAGCTGGCCATGAACATGGAGAACATCACCGCGACCTACGTACCGGAGCTGGAGCTGAACGTTCAGTACTCCCCGGGAACCACCTACAGCGACCACGCCTCCTTCTGGCAGCAGGGCTATCCAGCCCTTCTGGGGATCGAGCAGGGCGTAGACGAGAACCCCTGGTACCACCAGGAGACCGACCTTCTGGCCAACTACATGGAGTTCTTCCCCTTCGGCACCGAATGCGCGAAGGCTGCCATCGCAACGGTGGCGGTATACGCCGACCCGCTGGGAGAAGGCATCGAGGCCGGCTCTGCAGCCGGTACGGTGATCACCTCCGTGGGGCCGGTGCCGGCGTCATCCGCACTCACCATAGTGCTGTCAGCCTCAGGGGAAACGGAACTGACCCTCTGCGACGCAGCGGGAAGAACAGTGGAACGGGCAACCGCAGAGCCTGGGCAGGGAGAGGTCACAATGGACCTTACGGCCCTTCCCGCAGGCATCTACCTCCTCAGCGGCAGGGCCGGGGATCAGAGTGATTCCAGGCTGGTGGTCATAACGAAATAGACCGCTCCAGTATCAATATCCCCGGCACCGGAGATCGGTGGGAACTACAGGGGAACTCATTACAGGCACTCCACAGTTTCACAGTTTACGAACTGGAATGTAGGCAGGTACAGCGTTCCGTTGCAACAGTATTGGATGCTTTCAAACTCCTACTCGGTAACAATGAAACGACGAGTGCCTGAGACCCCACCTGATGTCATCCTGCAAATGTAGAGTCCAGGAGGAAGTTCGCGCAAGATAATGTTACCATATCCAGCTGGATATCCAGAAGCATTTGCTCTATCAACAACACGGCCGGAAATGCTGAAAACTGTGAGTTCAACATCGTTAGGTTCGACCAGAGAAAAGCGCGCAACAGGCCGACCGTTTACTGGATTCGGAGAGAACGGTAAGAACTCAATTGATCTTATAAAAGGAACTTCCTGATCCTCTACTCCATTTTCATTCCATGACAGGGTTATATCATAAAGAACTGGTGTTAAGGACGGATCAGAAGTATCCATGACCACTCTGTACTGAACAAAGTGATAGTCATCGGGAAGGATCCCCTCCAGACTGCAGGGATTCCAGAGAGTGTCAGACCATTCGGGCATTGGGGATTCCCAGCCGGTTTCAGTTGCTCTAACCTGGAATCCCAGCTCCGTACCTGCTGGACAATCGCTGTTCCAGCTGATCTCACTCCAGCAAAGTGCCGAACCATCCTGTATTTCCAGCAGACTGGACTCAAGAGCACCATTAGATTCATAGGAGTTCAAATCCCACCAGGTGACGTCAGCATAGTTACCTCCAAGCAAGTCAACATCACCATCACCGTCTATGTCTATGGCGAACACAGATGTGGCGTAAACGGCTTCATCTATCATATGCTCTGACCAGCTATACCCCGATCCATCCACATTCTCCCACCAGGAGATTTTACCTGAACCAGCATGTTCAGATCCAAGCACATCTATATCGCCATCACCGTCTATGTCTACAGAAAACGCAGACTTGGCTCCGTCAAAGTCTCCGTCTATCAAATACTCAGACCAGTTATTCCCCAAGCCATCTACATTCTCCCACCAGACAATCTTATCTCCGACACTCGCGGTTCCAAGCACATCAATATCGCCATCAGAGTCGATGTCCGCGGCGAACAGAGACTCGGCTCCATCGAAGTCTCCGTCTATCAAATGCTCTGACCAGGTATCT
The DNA here is from genome assembly GCA_964387445.1 of uncultured bacterium. GTDB lineage: Bacteria > Fermentibacterota > Fermentibacteria > Fermentibacterales > JCC-6 > Sabulitectum. Next base: position 25,892 of record CAYLXG010000004.1, on the reverse strand, counting down.
CCCGAACCCGAACCGTTCACATTCTCCCACCAGGTAACTTCATCTGCGCTATTAGCAGCTCCAAGCACATCCATATCACCATCAGAGTCTATGTCTGCAGCGAACAGAGAACTGGCTCCATTATAGTCTCCGTCTATCAAACGCCCTGACCAGATACTTCCCGACCCGTCTACATTCTCCCACCAGGTGACGTCATCTGCGGTATAAGAAGCTCCAAGCACGTCATTATCACCATCACCGTCGATGTCCGCGGCGAACACAAAAGTGACTGTTTTAAAGTCTTCGTCAATCAAATGCTCTGACCAGCTATCCCCAGAACCGTCGATATTCTCCCACCAGGTTATTTCGCCATCCCAAAATGCACCTGCAAGCACATCTTTGTCTCCATCACCATCGATGTCTGCAGCGAATAGAGAATAGGCTCCATTAAAGTCTCCGTCTATCAAATGCTCTGACCAGCTATCCCCAAAACCGTCAACATTCTCCCACCAGATGATTTCACTAGTGGAATATGATGCTCCAAGCAGATCGATATCACCATCATCGTCGATATCCGCAGCGAATAGAGAATGGGCTCCAGCAGATCCTGCATTGACTTTATTCTCCTCCGGCCCCAGTAGAAGAGAACCCTCATAGAAGGACCAATCGACCCCAGTGTCCAGAAGAAAGTCGCTACCAAGATCAATCACCGGCCCCAAATTCCCCGACCCCCCTGACCAGTCGGTTTGTGTTGCTGTATCGGCGAAAGCATACATCGCAAAGGCAAGGAAAACAGACGGGAATATTCTCAAGACAAACCTCCTGAATAATCATGATATAGTAATTGATTTACGTCAACAGTTGATAGCGGGAGAACATCTTTGACAGAGCAATTGAGATCGGATGGTGAGTATGAAGGTCATCTTGGCGAGGAATCCAGTACTGGATATTTCGCGAAACAACTGTGATCAGTTGGATAATACTGCTGGGAGTACCACCGAAAGGCAATAGAACCAATCGTAAGTGCATTTCGATGGAAGCGTAGTGGTGAGGCCTATCAGGTGGAACACTGCCTGATGGCTTCGGATATCTTCTTTCTGTAGACCTCGAGGTTCAGGTTGGCGGCGATCTTCTCCGCTCTCCTGTAGGCGCTGAGGGCCCTGTCAAGCAGACCGTTCTCCTGGTAGACCGCCGCTGCGGCCATGAGACTCTCCATGGTGTTGTAGGTTCCCCCCAGTTCCCTTGAGAGCTCTTCGACCTTCTCCATGGTGTCAAGGCTCTCCCGTTTGCCCATGGCCTGCTGCACCCTGCCCAGAATCGTGTATGCGGTCTGCAGCCCCCACCTTGAATCAAGCCCGTCGAATATGCCGATGCTTCGGTTCACATGGCCGAGGGCTTCATCGTAGTGCCCCAGGATCAGCCTTGCCCCCGCCGCGGACACCTCCGCCATCCCGGCGTACAGGTCTTCGCCTGAACCGTCGGCCAGTTCCAGGGATTCCTCTGCGTACTTAAGCGCTTCCTCTCCCCTTCCAACATTGTACATCACGTTGGAAAGGGTTATGTAGCCGGAGAGGAGGTTTCCCCGGTCACCTGCCTTGAGGCAGGCTTCCACCGACTGCCTGATGAAGTACTCCGCCGTGGAGAGGTCGTGGAGGTGGTTGAATATGTCCCCCAGTCCTCCCAGGGCCATCATTTCCAGCCTGGTGTCACCGGAGGACCTGGCCAGGTCCAGGGCCCTGGTCATGTGATCCCTGGCCCTTCCCAGGTTAGCGGTCCTCATATAGACCACACCAAGCTCGTAGCATGCAAATCCGGCGACCGTGGTCTTCCCTGCAGCGAGGGCCTCCTCCAGGAGGGGAACGGCCCTGTCGTAGGACCCGCTCCTTGACAGCACAGCTCCCTGGCTGACCAGGCAGAGGCAGAGGTTCTCCGGATCGCTTATCCTGAAAAGGTCCGCCGCACGTTCAAAGACTTCGTTACCCGCCTCCAGCATGCCCCATCTTACGAAGTATCTCTTCATGGGAGTCAGCAGGGGACGCAGGACTTCCGTGTCCCCGGCATCAATAAGACGGTGCACCCCGGCCACCACATCCGGCGGTGAAGGCGACTTTCCCCTCCCCCTGTAACCGGCTCCCTCATCCATGGCGCCAAGGAACCCGGCGATCCACTTCGCATGGGCGTCGGCCACCTGCTCCTGAAGGCCGAAGGACTCCCTGAGCATCCTCTTTCCGAACTCCCTGAGCAGGGGATGGAGGGAAAACGCCGAGTCCTTCTCGCGCTCAAGGATCGACTTCCTGCAAAGACCGCTCAGGGTCTCCTGCGATGCACCTGCGACCTCTGCCGCAGCTCCTGTTGAAAACGCTCCCCTGAAGATGGAAACACCTGCAAAAGCCCTTATCTCAACGGGATCCAGCTGCTGCCAGCTGTAGGAGAACACGGTACGGAGGTTCCTGTGCCGCCGCTGGTCTTTCTGGCCATCCACATCCAGCAGCGCTCCTCCGCTTCGAAGCAGCTCCAGGATCTCCCCGGGCTCCCTGTCCTGTGTCATGCTCGCCGCAAGCTTGATGCCCAGGGGAATACCCTGGAGTTCCCCGCAGATCATGGACACGGTCACCAGGTCATGGTCCTGTGTGCCCGCCGTGGATAGGAAGAGCCTCACCCCGGGGGAACGGGCAAGCTCATCAGGTCTGGACGGGTTTCTGAAGCCGCGGAGGCGAACCTCCCTTTCACCGGGGATGCCCAGCCGGGTCCTGGAGGTTATCAGCAGCCTGGATCCCCCCGCCGCCGCGGCCAGCCTGTCGATCACCGGGGCGGCGCTGATTATGTGCTCAAAGTTGTCCAGCACCAGAAGCATTCTCCTCCGGCGCAGGGCATTACCAAGCTGTTTCTCATGGATGCCCGTTCCCCGGGCCATGCCCATGGCCGCAAGTACCGCGGGGACCAGCTGTCCCGAATGCTCCAGCTCCTCCAGGGGAACGAAAACACCTCCACCTGGAAACTCACAGGAGAGAAGGTCCATTATCTTCCCGGCCAGGGTGGTCTTGCCCATTCCACCGATGCCGGTGATGGTCACCACGGAAACCCCGGGGGCCTTCAGCAGCCTCCTGAGTTCCGCTATCTCTTCTTCCCTTCCGAAGAAGTCCGAGGCGCTCTTCATCCTTCCCTCGTTTCCTGCTGACCTCAGCCTGCGGGGACAGGCCTTCCTAAAGTCTTTGCCGGAGCTTCTCTATCATGTCCTTCGTCATTGAGGCCAGGTCCCAGTCCGGGCTCCAGCCCCATTCGTCCCGGGCGGCGGAGTCGTCTATGGACGCCGGCCAGGTGTCGGCTATGCCCTGCCTGAAGTCGGGCTCGTAGCTCACCTTGAACTCGGGAATGTGCTTCCTTATCTCGGCGGCAAGTTCCCCTGCGGTGAAGGACAGCGCTCCCAGGTTGTACTCGCAGCTGTGCACAAGACCATCTTTTTCCGCTTCGGCAAGGTCTATGGTGGCCTTGATGCAGTCGGGCATGTACATCATGGGGAGCATTGTGTCCTCCTTCACGAAGCACGTGTATTCGCCCTTCTCCACCGCCTGGTAGAAAATGTCCACGGCGTAGTCCGTGGTGCCTCCGCCGGGGGGGGTTTCGCTGGAGATGATGCCCGGGTAGCGGAGACCCCTTATGTCGGCCCCCAGCTTCTTCACGTAGTAGTCCCCCAGGAGTTCGCCGCAGACCTTGGTGACGCCGTACATGGTCTTGGGCTTAAGCACCGTTTCCTGGGGCGTGTCGAACCTGGGGGTTTCCGGGCCGAAGGCGGCGATGGAGCTTGGTATTACCACGGTTCCAAGCTTCAGCTGAACAGCGGCGTCCATGATGTTGATGGAGCCGTTCATGTTCACGTTCCAGCAGAGGGCGGGGTTCTTCTCCCCGGTGGCGCTGAGTATCGCAGCAAGGTGATAGACCGTGTCGATGCCGTGTTCGCTTATGTAGCTGAAGACGGCGGTCCTGTCGGTTACGTCCAGGACCCCGCAGGGCCCTGTTTCCCTGAGCCTGCCGCCGGGCTCCCTCAGGTCGGTGGCCAGTACGTTGTCGCTGCCGTATCTTTTTCTCAGTTCGAGGGTAAGCTCGGAGCCGATCTGTCCCATGGCTCCGGTAACGAGTACTTTTCTGGTCATTGCTTCTCCGGTAGTGTTGTTTCCGTTTGAGGACTAGTGTGCCGCACCGGCCAATTCATAAGCGTTTGCCGGGGCTATTTCAAGTATTCTTGTACCTGTTTCGATCATGTCCGCCATCGAGGCGTCCACCAGCCTTCCGAAGGCGGTGTAGCGGCAGTCCAGCCTCCTGTGGCTGTCCAGCATTATGAAGAACTGGCTGCCCCCTGTGCCCGGTCCGGAATCCGCCATGCCAACGGCTCCCCTGGTGAAGGGCTCGGTGTTGTGCTCCGCAGGGAGTACGTATCCAGGTCCGCCGAACCCGTTGCCCTGGGGGCACCCCGCCTGTGCCACGAACCCGGGGATCACCCTGTGGAAGTATATCCCGTCGTAGAAACCGCTTTCCGCAAGGTGCCAGAAGCTGCGGCAGGCCGTTGGGGCCGCGGCCTTCAGAAGCTCCATCTCGAAATCCCCTTCGGTGGTGGAGAGCACCACTGCGTCGGGAACCTCGCCGATGGGAGGCAGGTTCTCCGGCGGACCCTCATCGGGCATGGCGAAATCCCTCCCGGAAGCGTCCGCGGCTATTGCCCTGACCATCAGGTAGTCGTCGGTGAGCAGGTAGTCGAGCCTCTCGTCGGGTATGGTCCAGCCAAGGTCAAGCAGTGCCAGCAGCGCCGCTGCCCTTACCGCAGGGTCCTGGTCGCGGTATAGGAAATCCTCAAGAATGGGCACCTGACCGATACCGGCAAGGGCCTTCTGGCCAACGGGTCCAGGCATGAACGCCATTTCCAGCAGCAGATCCGATCTCCCTGAGGAGTTGGGATTTACGGAGATAACCGCCGTCCGCACCGACCAGCAGGGATCGTCGATGAACTCCTCTGCTTCGTCAGGAGGGAGGGTCAGCACCAGGTAATACCTCTGAAGAGGGGTCAGCAGGCCGGGATCGACATCCGGCGGCGGTGTTCCTGATTCCGAGGCGTACCTAAGCAGGGCGGTGAGGTTCTCCGGGGAAGGATCCTCCCGGGGTACAGACAGTCCTGCCCTTCCAGCCAGCTCACGCCAGAGGTTCCTTGTACCAGTGTCCAGATCGTCCCAGGACACGGCCACGGCTTCCGAAAGCTCCTGAAGCCCGTCGGGCCGGCTTCCGAATGCCATGAGGTGAAGCTGCCTGAGAATGGCCTCGTCGAAGAGCTCCGGGCTTTCCGGAAGCAGGAAGGCATCGCCGAACTCCATGGCCGCCGGATCCTGGGCGGAGGGAACCGGTTCACCCTGGAGCATTTCGCCCAGGGCTTCCATGGGGGACAACCCTGTAACAACCATGAGAACAGCCGCTGACAGCATGAAAACCTCCCTGAGAATGCGTTCACGTGAAAAGTAAACTATAATTCATGGCCGGCGTAAATGCCGGTGGCTGCGAAAGGAAAGGCCCATATGTCAGAAACGACCATCGAAAAGGCCAGAAGAGGCCGTACACCGGATACCCTTGAAGCCGCCCTGGAGCACGAACACCTTGCCGCCGGCGAAGCCGTTGAGCTGATAGCATCCGGCAGAGCAGTGGTGCCCGCAAACCGCACCAGGAACATCCCCAGACCCTGCATCATCGGCGGCGGGAGCAGGATAAAGGTCAACGCGAACATCGGGAGTTCCATGGACCACGAATCCATGGACGAGGAGATCGAGAAGCTGAAGACCGCCGTTGCCCACGGTGCGGACACCGTTATGGACCTTTCCACCGGGAGGGCCTGGAAGGATATCCTTCACCGGATAACCGCCCGGAGCCCGGTGCCGGTTGGAACGGTTCCTGTCTACCAGGTGTTCGGCATTGCCATGGAGGAGGGCCGCGAGGTGGCCCAGGTGTCGCCCGAGGAGATATTCTCCGCCGTGGAGGACCACTGCCGTGCCGGTGTAGACTACCTTACCCTCCACTGCGGTGTGACCCGCAGGTCGGTGGACCTTCTCAGGAAGCAGGGCAGACGTATGGGAATGGTCTCCAGAGGCGGATCCCTAATGGCCGAATGGATGGAGAAGCGGGGCGAAGAGAACCCCCTGTACGCCAGGTTCGATCAGCTCACCGAGATACTCAGGGAGTACGATGTGACCTATTCCCTGGGAGACGGCCTCAGGCCAGGATGCATCGACGACGCTGGGGACCGCGGGCAGATCGAGGAACTGATCTCCCTGGGAGAACTCCAGAAAAGGGCCCTGGCAGCAGGGGTCCAGACGATGATAGAGGGTCCCGGTCATGTTCCCATGGACAGGATAGCCGAGAACATGCGGATACAGAAGAGCCTCTGCGGGGATGCCCCGTTCTACGTGCTGGGGCCAATCGTCACCGACATCGCCCCTGGATACGACCACATAACCAGCGCCATAGGAGGGGCCATAGCGGCATGGCACGGAGCGGACTTCCTCTGCTACGTGACCCCGGCGGAGCATCTCCGGCTGCCCAATGTGGATGACGTGAGGGTCGGGGTGGTCACCGCCAGGATAGCCGCCCATGCGGCGGACCTCGCCAGGGGGATCCCCGGGGCCGCGGAACTGGACAGGGCCATGGCCGACGCCAGGGCATCCTTCGACTGGGAGGCACAGTACCGCTGCGCCATAGATCCTGTCACAGCCAGGAAATACGGGGACGAAGCCCTTCACGCGGACGGGGGTGTCTGTTCCATGTGCGGGCACCTCTGCGCCCTTAAGACCAGCAGAAGGGCCATGGAAGCCGAGTAGCCCGGTCTACCTCACGATGTCGTCGGTGTAGTAGAGAGAAGAGGGGAGCACCGGGAACTCAACCCTGGTCCTGTACACCACGAACTCGTCGGGATCCCACCTGAGGCACTGGAAAACGTCTGAGAGCATCTCCGAGTAGGAGGGTATCAGGGGAGTGTAGGCGCACCCTATCCCCGAACCTATCATCAGGGGCTTGATGTTCATGGGGACTGTATCCCTTTCCGAGCGGTAGACCAGTGCCCCTCCCCTTGTGTAGTAGTCGAAAAGCATTCGCGCCTTGGGATTGCCCGCCATGGTCTCCGCCATGGTCTCATGGAAGTAAAGGTCCAGCACCAGGTTCTGCACCGGGGTGTATATCTTCACGGAGATCTCGTGGTGGGTCTCGTTCTCGTGGGGCTTCACAGGGAAAATGCCCCTGGAAACCGTTCCGGTCACCGTATCGATGAGGTTGGTGTTCCCCACCGGGCCTTCGGCAAGCTCGTAGACCGGACCGCAGCTCTGGGATGTTACAGCTTTCAGCTCCGGAAGGGGATTGCTGCAGTACTTCTCAAGGAAGGGCACCCTCTCCATCAGATTGCATGCCGGTCCTGCGCCGCCGTTGATGGTCTCTGTGAAGAACTGCTCGTCATGGGCGTTCCCGGTGAAGAAGCAGGGGGTATCTATGACCCACTTCACCCCGGGCCTGTTCCTCCTTATGTCGAAGAGCCCCTTTACCTCGGCGACGTCCAGCATGCCCTCGGTTGCCGATGGCCCGAAGAACCAGGCGTCCAGCTGGGTTTCGGCCTGCAGTCCCAGGAGATGGCTCTGGGCGTACCAGGCCTGCTTCCTGAGTGTGTTGAATGCCTGATCCCGTCCGTCCCTGGAGCTGGCCATGAGCATCATGTCCATGGACTGCCTGTCCCCGGAGTGCTTGTCGATTATCTCGTAGAACTCCTCCACCGCGCTCAGGGCGTCATCAAGGTATTTCTTCTCGACCCCCTTTCCCCTGCAGCTCCTTATGAACCGGCCGAAGGAGTGCTTCCCGGGAACGAACTGAGCCGCGAAGAAAAGATCGTCCTCGTGGATGATCTTGTAGATGCGCCAACCGAGCTTCTTGTCGAGGCCCAGCACCTGATAAACGTCGTGGGGGCTGTCTATCCTCTCCGGAAGCCTGCTTACCACAATGCCAATGGCCTTCCGAAGACCGAGGATGGTGCGGGTGACATCCTCCTGAAAAAGCGTCATGCTGTCAGCCATGATCCTCCAACCCAAACTAAGACTGTTTGTTATATCTGTAAAA
>CAYLXG010000004.1:16903-17773 GCA_964387445.1 uncultured bacterium | reverse complement strand
TCCTCCAAACTCATAAAAAAGCATTTCATGGAATATCTGCATAAAACCGTCGGCGAACAAGGTTATTCACCCTCAGAACAGTCCTGCGAACAGATCGTCCCCCGGTGATGAAAGCACCGCCAGCTCCCTCTCGCCGCCGGCGAGGAAAACCCGCTGGGAGGAAAGAATCTCCCGGATCTTTCCCTCCCCCGCTGATATCCTCCGTCTGAGCTCAGCCGGTGAAAGCACGGTCAGGTGGAGTTTCCTTGCGGCCTCTTCGGTGAACTCCACCGTGCACTGCTTTATGGCATCCATGGTAGTGTCACCCACCACCATCAGGTCCACCGGAGAATCCTCCCTGGCGGTCCCCCTTGCGTAGTCTCCGTATATGAAGGCCATGCCTATGGGATCTCCACAGGACTCCAGGCAGTGACCCAGGAGGTCGACGAGACCGGTGGTCTTGGAGAAGATGGAGCGTATCTCCCTGTAGATGAGGTTCCCGGTGTCGGCCCTGAAATGGACCTGATTGCCCTGCTTCTCACGAATGAGTATTCCGGCCTTCGCAAGCCTTGAAACCTCCCGCTGGACCGCTCCCCGTCCGCAGTCAAGGAGCCTTATCAGCTCCAGCAGATAGAATGAGCGCTGCGGATTGAGAACGAAGGTGGAGAGAACCTTCCTTCTCACCTTCCCGAAGAGCACCTCGCCGACAAGCTCATTTTGATTATTACTCATATTGGGTACATTAGTACTTTTTTAGGGTATGTCAATACCGGAGCTTCAGTTGCCAAACGCGTGATCGTGGCCGCGCCGGTGAAGACCGGCGGCGTGCTCAACATGGTGGTCGGCATCAACCACGCGGCCTACGACCCGGCGCGCGACCACATCGTCACC
>CAYLXG010000004.1:11998-16889 GCA_964387445.1 uncultured bacterium | reverse complement strand
TCTGGGCCAGGACGGCGTCGTTCTCGTAGTCGCCGAACATTATGGGAACTATGGCGGTGTCACCCTCCAGTATCCTGAAGCCGGCCTCCTTGATGCCCTTCCTGAAGTAGGCGGCGTTCCTGTGTACCCTGTCGCGAAGGTCGGTGTTCTCCTCTATGATGTCCAGCACCTTCAGCGTTGCACCCACCACCGCCGGAGCGACTGTGTTGGAGAACAGGTAGGGCCGCGACATCTGTCTGAGCCACTGGATGAGCTCGCGCCTTCCCGAGGCGCAGCCGCCGCTGGCCCCGCCCAGCGCCTTTCCGAAGGTGGTGGTTATCAGGTCTATTCTGCCCAGTACGTCATGGAGTTCGTGGGTGCCCCTGCCGGTCCTTCCGATGTAGCCGGTTCCGTGGCTGTCGTCCACCATGAGTATGGCGTCGTACCTGTCGCAGAGGTCGACTATCTCAGCCAGTGGAGCAATGTCGCCGTTCATGCTGAAGACCCCGTCGGTGGCCACCATCCTGTACCTTGCTGCCCTGACCTCGTCGCTGCCGAGTATCGCCTCCAGACCGGGAAGGTCCTTCCCGTCGAAGCTGTAGGTGCCTGTTCCGGTGCGGTTGTGGCTGTAGATGTACCTTTTTGCCTTGCAGAGCCTCACGCCGGATATGATCGAGGCGTGGTTGAGCTGGTCGGCTATAATGGCGCTCTCTTCGTCCAGAAACGGCTCGAAGACCCCGGCATTGGCGTCGTAGCACGCAGCATAGAGTATGGTGTCGTCGGTGCCCAGGAACTCGGACATCCGTCGTTCCAGTTCCAGGTGAATGTCCTGGGTGCCGCATATGAATCTTACGCTGGAGAGCCCGTATCCTCTGTTCTCGAGGGTTTCCTCAGCGGCCTTGAGCACCTCAGGGTGGGAAGCCAGGCCCAGATAGTTGTTGGAGCAGAAGTTGAGCACCCTCCCCCGCTTAACCGTGGTGATCTCGGCTCCCTGGGGTGATGTGATTATCCTTTCGGTCTTGTAGAGCCCCTGGGTCTTCCTTTTCTCTATGAGTTCGGTCAGGTCTCCGTAAAGCCTGCGTGACATATCGTTCCCTTCGTGGATGTTGCATTTTGGACCGTGGAGGACCGTTTCACGGCAAAGGCGATTATAACAGGGGATAAAACCCGGGGGCAAAAAGGGCGAGGATCAGAGGTATTCAGGCCATATATGCTTGTATATCACATAATTATGGCTTACTATCTCCACGTACTTCTTCGTTTCGTTGTATGTGATCCTGCTGAAGAACTCCTCGGTGGAGTCAACTCCCCAGCCCCATCTCAGAGCGTTGTGGGGCCCGCCGTTGTATCCCGCAAGGGTGCCTGGGATGTCCCACAGGAAATCCTCGCCGTAGGAGGAGATGCATGCGGCGCCGTACATGATGGATGTTCCGGGGTCATAGAGGATGTCCGGGGAGTAGGTCCCGCTCCATCCGTTGTCCTCGGCTATGTACTCCGATGTGCTGGGTATCATCTGTATCAGACCCCTGGCGCCGGCGGTGGAGTAGCAGGAGGGCTGGAAAGCGCTTTCCTGCTTCATTATCGACCAGAGCAGAAGGGGATCCATGCCCGAGCGCTGCGATTCCCTGAGCACTTCCTCAGGCCATGCTGCGGGGTACCTGAGACGCCAGAGGTCCAATGGGCGGACGCTTCCCTCCAGGCTCCACATCCTGTATGCGGCCCATGGGCCCCTCTCCCAAACGTCGTGGGCAAGGTAGAAAGGGGCAAGCCTGTATGCGTCACCCGCCTCTGCCTCCGCTGCCCTGAAGAGGTCAAGGGCCCACTTCCTGCAACCGGCCTCCATGAGAAAAACCCCGTTCCAGGCGTTCTGGGAAGGCTCCGCCTCCGGACGGCCGTTCCTTGCCATCCATGCTCCCAGTGGTTCGCTGGTGTACTCGGGGGTCCATGGCGGAAGCCCCAGGTACTCCCTGGCGAATGCCGCTGGAAGACTCTCCGGCTTGTCGTCGATGAGCCTCTGGAGCACTCCCCTTCCCGTGGAGTCTCCCAGCTGAAGCAGAAGCACTCCGTACCAGTATCTTGAGGAGGGCCTGTAAACGCTCTGGGTCCACCTTGCGTTGAAGTTCCCGAAGGCTTCAGCGGCCTCGCTTGTCCTTCCGGTTTTCATCAGGGCCAGGCAGATGTGGAACTGGGCGTCGTCCGCTGTGGTGTTCCCCGGGTATCTGGTGAGGGTCTCGTTGAACCAGGGGATGGACTCGGCCCACCGGCCGTTCTCCGCCAGGAGGCTGCCGGCATACCATGGGAAGTTGCTTATCCTGCCGTGGCCAGGCCAGGTGTCACGGTAGTAGAGAAGGGTCTCCATCCCCTCTTCGACAAGGCCCATGGCTCCCTGGCTCCTGGCCAGATTGATTGCGGCGTCAGGAGCGTCGTCTCCACCGGGCCATCTGTCCAGATACCTTCCGAGAAGCTCTGCGCTTTCCTGGAAGAACCCAAGCCTGTCCCTGGTGCGCCCGGCCAGGTAGACGACCCTGGGTGGTGGATCCTCTGAGTTCAGGGCAATGTCGTAGACCTCGTTCCAGAGCCCCCCGGAATAGAAGGGATCAGCAACTGCGTCGGCCAGGGAGGCATCCGTCAGTATGGTGTCCCTGAGGAAAGCGTATGCAGCTGCGTGCATGTCCCCCGCCGGCCAGAGCTCGAAGGACCTGAGAAGGTCGGGGATGCCTTCCTTGCCCAGGGCCATGCCCCTGTGGTGGAGGAAACGGGCCATCAGCTCGTCGGAATCCAGCGCCTGGGCGGCTCTCCAGCTTTCCTCCTGCCCCTGGATGTCACCTGTTCCCAGGGCAGCCCTGTACCTGCACAGCAGAAGGTCTTCACCGGCGGAACCGGGCAGGTCCCCGGCGAATGAGAGGAGGGTTTCCGCCATGACCGGGTCCAGGGTCACTATGGATTCAGCGGCCATCAGGGCCAGATGGCCTGGAAGTCGGTAAGCCCCGGTATGAAAGCCGGGGAGAAGATCGCTGCAAAGCGTGGCTCCGCCTTCCCTGAGGGCCCTGTACGGGGCGTGGGGGTCCGATCCCGCCGATTCCAGCAGAACCCTGGCCGCCGCGGGGAAAACCCTGTCAGAGGCCTCCAGGGCCCTTTCTGCCAGCTCTGTCCTTTCCCGGGTGCCCGGGGAAAGGAGCAGCGCAGCTGACAGGTACATCTGTGCCGCATCCTCCCGCCGTCCTGCGGAGAGGAGGGAATCCGCCGCCCTTGCCCTGTCGATCGAGCTTTCAGCCGCGGAAGGGGCCTCCACCACCTCCCTGGAGCAGGAAAGCAGCAGGACCGTGAGGAACAGGGCGAATCGAACTCTCAAGCCTTATTCTTCCCTGTAGCCGTATTCAGCAAGCTCAGCCTTTAACTCCGGGTTGTCAGGAGCGCCCCTGAGGGCGGTCTCCAGAAGCTCCACTGCCTCGTCGTGTCTCTCCAGGGCCACAAGGGCCCTGGCGTAGGCGATGGTGGTCCTCACCGAAGGCTGGCCGCTCAGTATCGTGCTCTTGAGGAATTGAATGGTCTCCTCGGCCCTGGCGGTCTTCACCATGATCATACCCAGGCCGGAGAGGGCTGGTTCCAGCTCAGGGGACTCCTCCAGGGCCTTCCTGAATAGCTTTTCGGCCCCCTCGAGGTCCTCCGTCGCCGCAAGCACGTTGGCTGAGTTGCAGAGCAGATCGGGGTTGTCGGGCTGCAGTTCCAGTGCTTCGTCGAACAGTTCCTTCGCCTCTTTGTACTCTCCGTTGTTGAAATGCTCCACGGCCCTGGAGTTAAGGTCCGTGATAAGGTCCTCCTGGGCCCTGTCGGCAAACTTCGAGGTAAGCTCCACCATCTGGCCGGTCATGTCCGTATTGAGCTTCAGCCCCTTCTGAAGTTCGTTCCTGACCTCTTCCAGGGAGCCATCGGTCTTCTCCAGGGATTCTTCGGCCTTCTGGAGTATCTCACGGGTCCTGGTCTGCAGTTCCTCCATGGAACCGGCGATCCTCTCCCCCATGGCATCCAGTTTCTCCGGGATGCCTCCTATGGCCGCCACGGTTTCCTTGCCGGAGGCTTCAAGGCCTTCCCTCACTTTTTCCAGAGAACCGCCGAGTTCCTGGGCGAACTGCCTGTCCTCAGCGGCTTTCTTCACTTCATTCAGGGTATCGGCGACCTTCTGGAACTTCTCCTCGATCCCTTCCAGCGAAGGGAGGGGGAGGTCCTTCACCGCCTTGGAGAGCTCCTGAAGATCCTTCTTCAGTTCCTCAGGGTAGGAGCCCTTCTCCAGGACTTCTTTTATACCGTCGAGTTTTTCGGTGACCGGCGTCATGTCCACCTGTGCAGCTGGGCCTTCATCCTCCCTGGTCTCGGCTTTTCCCAGGGCTTCACGGATCTCCTCCATCTTGTCAAGGACCGGCTGGAGGTCAACCTGAACCGCAGCCCCTTCGCCGCCCCCTGCGGCTTCCCCCTCGCCGGAGAGGGCGCCGTGGATGAGGTCAAGCTTCTCGAGGAGCGGCTGCAGGTCAACGACGGCCGGCGCGCCGGTCTCAGCCGGCGGGGCGGTTGAGAGGGTCTCGTGAATGGCGTCGAGCTTGCTGCCAAGGGCGTCGATCTTGCAACCGAGACCCATTACGACCCTGCCAAGCTCAATCAGCAGCTGTTCCGTGGTCAGTTCTTTCGGCTTGTCTGCCATTTTTCCCTCCAACTTTCGATTACTTGATGCAATATGATATCAATGCCAGTTTGTTGCCTTCAGCTCCTGGTTCACCGTTCCTGAGAAGATGGTCGGGGTGCTTCTCCGCAAGCAGCCTTGCCGCCGCCGCCGAGTCCAGCTCCCTGCCCATGGAGCGGAAACCGTCCATGAGCCTTTGCAGCAGAGCCGGGTCGGAGGTCTCTTCATAAGCCTTCT
>CAYLXG010000004.1:8946-11988 GCA_964387445.1 uncultured bacterium | reverse complement strand
CCCCTGAACGCCTAGCGTGAGCACGCCGCAGGCCGCCCTGCGCTGACCGGCCCGCCAGAGCGCTTCCCCCCTGGCCATGGCAGGGGCATCCGGAGGCATCTCGCCGGGGCGGTTGGATCGGAGAATGCTTTCCGGGGCGGAAGACTCCCTGTCGAGAAGGGAGACCTTTTCCCTTACCTTTGCCAGAAGACCGGAGTCCCCCCTGGCAAGAGGAAAGGCGTCGGAGGTCCTCCCCGCCATAAGGAGAAGGTCCACCACCTGCTCCACGGTAAGGGAACCCTCCTCGCCCGCGGTGGGAACATAGATGTCCACGATCTTCCCGGCTGAGGCTGAACAGGACTCGGTACCGGCTTCCAGGAGCTTCTCCGCAAATTCGTAGAGCGCTTCCCTGGCGCCGCACCTCACCAGCATGTCGCCGGCGGCTTCTATCTCATCTTCCGAAGCTCCTCCCACACCATCCGGGAAAAGCATTTCAATGGACTCGCCGGCCACTTCCCTGCTGGAGCAGAGTGCGAGGAGGTCTCCTCGCCATTCGTGGCGTTCCATGGCGTCGGCAAGCAGTTCCTTCGACCTGTCCCTGCCGCCTCCGGCGAGTATCTTCCTTATCCTGTGGGCACTCTCCGGATATCCCGCGGAGACGGAGAGCTCCTCGAGCTGCTCCAGGGCGTCGCGGGCATTCTGAGCTTCCCATTTTTCCAGCGCGGTGCCGATCATCGATTCCGGAATGGAAATGCCTTTGGGAAGGGTTTTCACAGAGAAAGAGAGGGGATCGCATTCAGCCAGGGCCGTGAGCATCCGGACCGTTTCGTCCTGGCTCTCCAGCGCCGCCACGCGCCCCGCCAGCGAGGGGTCGGTGCATAACGCGGCGGAAAGGAGCCCTGCGGGCTGGAAACCCTCGATGTGTGCAATGCCCGCTTCCGCGGCGAAAAGCATACCCAGTGCGTAACGGTTCTCCAGGGAATGCTCAGCGCCTTTCTCCACAAGCTCGGATGCCATCTGGGAGTTGCCTTCCAGGGCGGTTCCAGCGGCTTCCCTGTAGCCGTCGGCGTCACCGGCGTACAGCCGTGCCAGGGCAAGGCATCCATGGATCATATGTGCTCCCGGGACCTCGGCTGAGGCCTCCTCCAGGAAGCTGAGGACGTCGGGGTCCTGCAGTATCCCCTTCAGCGTTTCGGCGGCACCCTTCATGTTCCCGGTCTTGAGCTCCGCCCTGGCCAGGGCAATGGCCGATGCCGAGTTGCCCTGGTCCCTCCCGGACAGGGTGCCGAGGACGGCCTTGGCAAGCGAGGCGGTCTCCTCGTGGGATGCCGCCTGGGAAAGGTGTTCGGTGGCAGCGCTCAGGTCTCCTGAGGAAACTGCGGCACAGCCCTCCAGCAGGCTGACTATGTTCTTCCCTGAAACTTCCAGGCCCTTTGCTGCGGCGGCGGCGGTACCGGGTTTGCCCTGTTCTATGAAATATCTCAGCCTGAACATTGCGGTTTCGTCGGGGTCGGGCAGGCTTACCCTGGATGCCAGGTCGTCCATCCATTCTTCGGTCTCTCCGGTGGCGAGCAGCGGAAGGATCTTCGCCACCACTTCTCCCCTGCCGCTCTCGTTAAGTGTTCTGAACACCTTTTCCGGTCTCATGGCGGCAACGGCCGAAAATGGCAGCGAAGCAACAAGATGGGTGACCCTTTCCAGCAGTTCCGTTGACTCCATGGCCCTGGAAAGGTGTTCTGAGCTCTCTCCAGGCACCCCTGCGGCTATCTTTGCGGCGGCCATTACAAGCTCTCCGCCGGGGGACTCGGGATCGAAGCCCGACTCCAGTATCTCGGCTGCCCTGTCCTTGTAAACGCCGCTGTCGAACACCACCAGACATCCGTTCTCGCTGACCCTGTCTCCCGATATCATCAGCTCCAGCCAGTCCCTGGCGGAGTCTTCGCCGGTACCGCTGGCGGCTCCCGAGGCGGCCCTGAGCCTCCTCAGCTCCCGGTGTTCCCCCATGAGGTCGTCGAAGTCTGAAAGGACTGAGACGATATCCTGTTTGGATTTGACATCCTTCCTGGCGGCCAGGTGCTTCAGTGTGGCCGCGGCCTCGCCGCCTCGGTTCAGCACCAGCAGCACCACCGCCAGCAGTGTGAGGACCGCTGCGCTGGTCCTGTCGCGCTTCAGAAGCAGCTGAAGCTGTTCAAGCACCCACTCGGGCTCTTTGGCCACGCTGAGGGACAGGATGTTGACAGCCTCATCCACGGTGCCCTTCTCAACCAGGAACTGGCCCAGCTGGCCGGTGACGAGGCCGTCACGGTCTATGCCGCTCTTAATGAAGCTCCTGCATATGTCCACCACCGGCGAATCAGCCACATCCGGGCATCCGAAGGCCCTCTCGATGGAATCCAGGGCCTGGGTGTTCTCACCCCTGAACAGCCTCAGCCTGGCCTGAAGCAGGTGTGCCCTGGCAGAACCTGATGAACCTATTACGAGACCGGTTACCGCCTGCTCCAGCATGGATGACTCGTGGCTGCCCTCAAGGAGGGGATCCAGCATGAGGCAGGCTTCGTTAACCCTGCCCGCCTTTGCCATGAGCCTTGCGAGGGATATCCTCGCCTTGGGGGTGTTGTCTCCCGGCACCAGCTCTTTCTCCACAAGGGAAATGGCCCTGTCCAGGATATCCTTCTCGGCCTCATAGAGACCCGGCAGTTCTGAGACGGCCCTTTCCTTGTCTCCGATGGCGGTGAGTACCTGTATCCGCTTCAGGTTCACATCCATCTCGGTGCCTCCGGTCCTGGCGGCTATCCATCCGCTCAGCCTGGAGAGGCTCTCCTCGGGAAAGCTGCACCGCCTGGCGGCGTCCACCAGAATGTCCATCGCGGCGGAGGGATCCCCCCTGTGCAGGGAGATCACCGCCCAGGCCAGGATGCGCTCTATGCCCTGCCCCAGCTCCCGTCCCCTTGCCCCGCTAAGGGCCTGGGCCGATGACTGGATGGAGTCGGCGAACCGGTTGACGGTGACCCTCTCGGTGCGGCCCAGTATGTCCATGAGACCATTGAAGTCCCTCTGGTGAAG
>CAYLXG010000004.1:0-8936 GCA_964387445.1 uncultured bacterium | reverse complement strand
AGACGGCTTTTCCATATCACCCTCAAAAGCTCGATTGACCTGGGGAACTGGGCCTGCTTCTCCTCCAGGAGCCTGGTCACGGACATGCGGAGGTCGGAATGGGTCTTGATTATCCGCTCCCCGATCCGCCCGCCCAGGTCGGGATGGCCTATGTCCATCAGGAATGGAACCAGCTTCGCGGCTATGTCATGATCTTCCAGAAGGGTTTCGAGCTCTTCCTCCACCATGACCGCCGCCTGGTCCACCATGTCCCCGGCAGCCAGGTCCTGAATCTTCTTGAAAGTTCTCTGCGCCTTGGATCCAAAGAGAAATGACATGACACCTACTCCGGTTTGATTATTAAGGTCTCCCCTATTGACAAAGACGATGATTCCTTATCGTTCAGCTGCATTATCTGATCCACGGAAACCCCGTATCGCAGCGCCAGGTCCCACATGGTGTCCCCCTCCGCCACCGTATGGGTCACCTGGCTGGCGGCCCTCACGATGTCCACCTGGGCGGTGCCCTCGGGGGGTATCCCCCGGAGGCTGAGGGTCTGCCCGGGAAAAATGGTGGTGGAGGTGGTTATGTCGTTCCAGGCGGCCACTTCCCTGGAAGATACGCCAATGGAGGCGCCGATGCCCCCCAGTGTGTCCCCGGAACGCACGGTGTAGCTGTAGAAGCCGGCCCTTTCCGCCGCTGCGGAGTTCACCGGGACCCTGGCGGTTCCCGGAAGGAACATGTACTCTCCGGGCTGGGGCATCGCTCCGGAGTTTGCCGCCATGAGTTCGCTGGAACTCACACCCAGGGCCTCCGCCACAGATGCCCATGTATCTCCGTGCTTCACAAGATAGTCGCGGCCGTTTACCGACCATGCCGCCTGAAAGGCCACGGAAGCCCTGGAGGATGGGACCACCACCTCCCAGTTCCTCTGACCGACGGGGGTCCTCTCCAGAAGGAATCCCCTGTTCAGGTCAGCCATCACGTCGGGGTCTATTCCGGATTCCGCAGCCAGTATTCGAAGGTCCAGCCCCGGAGGGACCATCACCACCGCAAGGTCCGGGGTGTCCGGCTCCCGGCCCCTGAGGGCCTGCAGAGCTGCCGAATACCTGGGAACGAAGGCGTCGGTCTCCCCTGGAAGCTCTATCATTCCGTACTCTTTCCTTGAGGCGTTGGCCAGGGCCCTGTCGACCACACCCTCTCCGCAGTTGTATGCGGCGAGGGCAAGGTGCCAGTCGTGGAACCTTCGGTGAAGGTATCCCAGATACTCGGAGGCCTTCCTGGTGGAGGCTGCCCACGAGTACCTCTCGTCCACCTCGTCGGTCATGTTCATGTTGAAGTGTCTTGCGGTTCCGCTCATGAACTGCCAGGGCCCTGCGGCGCCCACCCTGGAGTAGTCGCCGATGTAGTAGCTGCTCTCGACCCAGGGAAGGGCGGAAAGGTCCGCCGGAGCCCCCTCGCTCTTAAGTATCGACTCGAGCAGCCTGATCATTCCCCTTTCTGCGGGGCAGTCCTCCGGGGAATAGTTCAGGTCGCTGAGATGGGGAGCGTGCAGGGGTATCATCTCCCCGGCATCCCCGCTGCCCACCCCGTGAAACAGGGGCAGCGCAGGGGTCTGGGCCCGGGCCATCGGGCTCTCATCAGGTGTTCCGCTTCCGCCGGGGGAAGCCTGAGCAATTGTTCCCTGCCGGTGAAGCCGCGTGCCGGAGCACCCTGCAAGCAGTAATATTACCGGCAGCGACAGCCGCAGGACCGAACGAAACCACCTGGAGGGGAACACAGGATGAAAGCCGGAATCGTAGGAGCAACGGGACTCGTGGGCCGGGAGATGCTTTCTGTTATTCAGCAACGCAACCTTCCTGCGGATGAAATTAAACTGTTCGCATCGAAAGCGAGCACCGGCAGAACGCTGGATTTCAGGGGTTCCGCCCTTCCTGTTGAAATAATAAAAAAATCCTCCGTGGAAAAGGGCATGATACTCCTGGGCGCAACCTCATCGCTGGTGGCCCGGGAATGGGTTCCCATGGCCCTTGAGGCCGGAGCTACAGCGATCGACAATTCTTCGGCTTACCGCATGGACCCCAGGGTGCCCCAGGTAGTCCCCCAGGTGAAACCTGGAGCCGCAGGACCCGATGACCGCCTGATAGCCAACCCCAACTGCTCCACCATTCAGCTTGTCATGGCCCTTGCCCCGCTGATGACGGTCGCACCCATATCCTGGGCTGCCGTATCCACCTACCAGTCAGTGTCCGGAGCGGGAAGCCGGGGCATCGGGCAGCTTGAGGCGGAGGAGAAGAGCGGCCCGTCATATGGAGGCTTCCACAGGAACGTGGTCTGCGAGATAGGAGAACCCGAACCCGGAGGGTACACCTTCGAGGAGACGAAGCTCGTCCACGAAACTGCGAAGATACTCTCCTCATCCTTCCCGGTGTATCCTTCCTGCGCCAGGGTGCCTGTGATGGTGGGACACACCGAATCCGTAACCGTCCGCTTCACCCGCCCTGTTCCCGCCGGAGAGGCAGCTGACGCGCTGGCCGGCTTTCCCGGAGTCGTTGTGAAGGAAAGGGGGTACCAGCCCCTGGGAACGCCTGGTACGGACAGCACCTTCGTGGGAAGGGTACGGAACCACCCCATGGACCCCTGCATACTTCAGTTCTGGGTCACCGCCGACAACGTGAGGAAGGGGGCCGCCCTGAACGCCGTTGAGATAATGGAGCTTCTCCTTAACAGCTGAAGGCCCCGGGAACCCGGGGCCTCCTGCCTTTGAGATCTGACGCTGACTAAAGGTCCAGATCGCCGTCGTCGAGAAGGTCGAAGTCGTCTTCCAGGCTCTCCTCTTCGTCGAGGGCGGCTCCGCACTCCTCGCAGAAGAGCTTCTGGGGCGGGTTCACATGGCCGCAGGAAGGGCAGGGAACGGAGTCGTCGTCGGTTTCCTCTTCCAGGGCGACTTCCTCGTCGAGCTCCAGTTCATCCAGGGAGTCCGCTGCTTCAGCGGCAGGCTGCGCCGCCATGGCCGCGGCCTTTCCAGCGGTTGCGTCTTCCACGTCGCGGAGGACCTTCTTCATATCGCCCAGCTCTGAACGGTACCCGTCGAGTTCGTCGGCGGTCTTGTTCCTGGCGCCGGTTGCGTCGTCGAGTTCTTTCTGGAACTTGGGGTCGTTCTCGTCGTGTTCGCGGAGCTTCGCCCTTATCTGGAGCTCTTCCACGAGATCGGATTCGCTCTGGTGCTTCTGCTCGAGTTCGTTGATCCTGGCCGTGAGGTCGCTGACCTTGTCCTCGAGGGAGCCCTTCTCAGCGCCCAGGCTGTTCAGCACCTCGTTGAGCTGGTTGTCGTAGTCGGCCTTTATCCTGGAATAAACCCTCTGGTTGGTCTCCTTCTTCATGGATTCAAGGTTAGCCAGCCTGTCGGCCAGTTCGTTCCTTCTTCCAAGGAGATCCTGAATCTTCCTTTCGAGCGCCATTACCCCTCCATTCCAAAGAGCTGTTTTCTCAGCGGTTGCATTGCATTGGGTTATTTTTCTTCATTATCAACCTGTTGTCAAGGTTAGAACAACGGAGGCTATGGACACCAGGGGATCACCACCGGTCTTCAGCCCGTGGTCTGCGGAGGCAAAAGCCTCTAGGCTGGAATAAGTTGCACCGTATCTGCCCCTTGCCGCCAGCGCTTCCACGGCCTTCCATCTGAATGGTGGAATGCCCAGTTTTCCCGAGGCCTCTTTCGGCGATACCCCTTTTTTCATCATTTCACCCGCGGCTGCCACCTGTTTCCACTGGCTGAAGAGCAGCGCAAGGAGGCGGATCGGCTCCTCTCCCGCCCCCAGCAGCAGTGCCAGGGAGGCCAGGGCTTCACCCTTTTTACCCCCCATTACCTCTTCACAGAACCTGAAAGCGGTTGTCTCCCTTTCACCCTTCACCGCTCTGTATACATCAGAAGCGGTTGCTCTGCATCCCTTCCCGTGGAAAATTGCCACCCTGGTGACGGTTTCCGCAAGCCTTTCCAGCCTGCCGGAGGCTATTACCTCCACCGCCTGGCTGCCGTCCCTTGTGAAAGAGATACCCTCCTCGGAGGAGAGCCTTTTTGTCCAGGTCCATATAGTCGAGGGAAAGGGTTCCCAGCAGGTGAATCCCGTACCGGCGGACTCCAGGGTCTTTATGAATGAGTTCGAAGGTTTCCTGCCGGCGGTCCTCGCATAGAGGATGTGGTCGGAACCAGCCCGCACCACCTCCTCAAGATCCTTCCTGTCGGACTTGGGGAGCTTGTCAACCTCGGAGATGATCACCAGTTTCCCGGAACTGAAGAGGGAACCCTCGCTGAAAAGGGCCTTGAGGTTCACCTCTCCCATGTCCTCCGGGGAAAGACGCACCGTTTCCATCCCCAGGCCCGCCGCCCTGGTGCGGAGCAGGTCTGCCAGCCTCATGGACTGGTAATGCTCCTCGCCGGATATCAGGAACACATCCCCCGGGGATGCGGAGGCGACCTTCTTCTCCATTTCATCGAAGTTTTTTACTACCAATGCGGAACACTCCCGGGCTATTGCCCCTCACCTGTGATTTTGCTTATTTTCCTGCCTCAAATTAACAGGGGGGACCTACAATGCTGACCTGGTTCAGAGACAATGCAAAGATATTCCTAATTGCCGTGGTTGTCATCTTCGTGGGCATGATATTCATCGAGTGGGGACGAGGCGGCATCGACAGCCCCGGTTCCTCCAGGCTGGCCATGGGCACCGTTAACGGCGAAGAGCTGGAGCCCGCCATGTACGACGCGGCCCGTCAGGAAGTCTACGCCTCCATGGAGAACCAGATGCTCAACATGGGCTATCCCAACTCGGAGAGCCAGCTGGCGCTGATGTACAACGACATTAACGAAGCGGCCTTCGACCTGATGGTGGACAGGACCCTGCAGAGGGAATACCTGGAAAAGCTGGGCTGGGAGCCTGTGGAGATGTCACTGGCGGAGGACCTTCTGGCCGCCCAGCTCACGCTGATGGGCGTTGAGGACCCCGCGGGATACATGGCCGAGTACAGGAACGACCCCAACTACGGGGCAACGCTGATGCAGCTCGCCGGCCAGGCCGACAGATCCATGTTCGGAACCGCTTTGTCAATGGAGAACATGATATCCGCCGACGAGATCGAGTTCATGATAGAGGACGCCATGTCATCGGTGAACGCAAGCTATATCCCATTCAGGGCCTCGCCTGAGATGCCCTCGGAGGATGAGCTGAGAAGCTTCTATGACAGCAATCCCGATCTGTTCACAAGGAGCCCGGGTTCCAGGCTTCGATATGCGGTGTTCCAGATCGAGCCCGGCTCCTCCGACCTCGAGGCTTCCATGGCAATGGTGGATTCCCTGGCCATAGCCGGCGGAGGGAACCCTGACACCCTGAACATCACAAGGGAGCAGCTTGAAGCGGTAATGGGATGGAACCTGGACATGGCCCCGGGAGAGGTCTCAAGGCCCTTCACCGCCCCGTCCATGGCACGCTCCGGGATGCAGGCGACCCATTCGGTGGAACTGCTCTCCGCCGCGGAGGCAGCCTCGGACACATCAGGCGCCCTGGACACCCTCACGATAGTCCACTGGGAGGTTCCGCTCTACCCCGGAAGGAACACCGTCAGAGAGGCGTTCTGGAACATAGAGGCCGCCGCTGAGGACATCCTCGCCGAACAGGTCCCCTTCGTGGACGGCTACCAGACGGCTGACTACGGAGAGTTCGCCGTTACCACCGAAACGGTTCCCTCTCCGGAAATGCCCCAGGCCCTTATCTCCTTCGCCACGGACAGCATCTGGACCGACAGCATCGGCCCCGTATTCTACCTCCCGGCCTATGCCGGAGGATATCCCGCCCTGATGGTGGCCAGGAAAATGGAGACCATCCCCGGCGGCCTCGTGGGATTCCAGGAAGCGCTGGAGTCCAACGCCATACTCCTGGAGTACTACACCGCCCTTCAGGAGGAGGAATCCCTGGAGGCGGCAATGCAGGCCATGGAGGAGATCCAGTCTTCGGGTATGAGCCTTCAGGGCTATGCGGAAGCAGAATCACTGGAGATATATGATTCCCAGCAGTTCAGCCCCGCCGCCGTAAGGCAGTGGGCATCCTCCCAGGAGGCTGCCTACAGGGGATTCCTGGGATGCCCGGAGCTTGCGGACGCCGCCCTTTCATCCCCTGAGTTCACCGTGATCGGGCCCTTCGTGAACAACGGTGTTGCCTACCTGGCGGAGATTACCTCCAGAACCGGCGCCCAGATCCCCGAGGACAGGGCCCAGCTCGCCGGTTTCTACCTCTCCATGCAGGGCAGCTATTCCGCAAGGTACGAAGAAAGGCTCATGGAGCACCTGAGGGCGAACTCCGAGATAGAGGACCGCAGGGAGGAATACTACACCACCATGGATTCCCTCAGGGCCGAGTACGCCGCCAGGCAGGAGGAAGCCGAGAACGGGGAGTACTAGTCCGCTTCGTTCCTTCTGAGAAGAAGGTACAGGAAGAACGGCCCCCCGAGAAGGGACAGAAGGACCCCTATGGGTAGTTCCGCCGGTGAGACCACCAGCCTGGACACCACATCGGACCATACCAGAAGGACCGCACCTCCCAGTGCGGACAGGGGCAGCAGCCTCCTGTAGTCCCCTCCGGCCAGCCTTCTCACCGCGTGGGGCACTATCAGGCCTATGAACCCCACCGGCCCCACCGCTCCCACGGTACCCCCTGCCAGCAGGGCTGCGGCCAGAAGCAGGATGAAACGCTCCCTGAGGGTGTTCACCCCCCTGGACTCCGCCATTTCGGTTCCCGAGAGGAACTGATTCAGGGTGCCGGTCCTCATGAAGGCAGCCGTGATCCCCGCCGCGAAGAAGGGCAGCAGGAAAAGCACCCTTCCATATCCGGCGACTGCCAGATCGCCCATCATCCATCTGACTATCTCCACAAGCCTAGACGCGGGGCTCATGTACTCTATCAGGAGCAGGAAAGACGCCCCCAGGAGGTTTACTGTAACTCCCGCCAGGATCAGACCGGAGGGGTCCCTCCGGCTCCGGCCGGCTATGAACCAGGTGAGGCATCCGGCGGCCAGGGCCCCCGCAGCCCCTGCGAGATACACCAGGAACACCGGGATCACCGCGCCGGAAAGTATCAGGACACCGGCGGTGACCCCTGCGCCGGCGCTTATTCCCAGAGTGTAGGGGGTTGCCAGCGGATTCCTCAGCACCGCCTGAAGCACGCATCCGGATATGGCCAGGGAGGCTCCGGCCACGATGGCCAGCAGGACCCTGGGCATCCTGAGGTCGATGAGTATCCTGCCCGGTGCCCGGATCCCCGCCGGACCGGTGATCAGTGAGATGGCTATCCCCGCTGCAAGGAGGATGAAAAGGACCCTGGTGACTGCGCCTATCCGCGTTCTCTGGGACAAACCACCCACCCCTTCCCCGCAGGATTCCTCACCACGGCTATACCGGTGCCGTAGACCTCCGCCATGAGATCTTCCCTGGCGAGTATGTCATCGGGGCTCCCGAATCCCGCCGGACTCCCTTCGGAGAGAAGGAGGACCTGCTGAATGGAGCCCCCGGCCATGCCTATGCGGTGTGTGGTGGCCACTATGGTCCTTCCGCCGGCGGCAAGCCGGGAGAGTATCTCCCAGAGGTCCGCGGCGTGGCCGTAGTCCAGGGACGATGTGGGCTCGTCCAGGAGGATCACAGGCGTCTCCTGGACCAGCACCCCGGCAAGGTTCACCAGCCTGAACTCACCCCCTGATATCCTGTCTACCTGCTTGCCGGCAAGCTTCCCGGCGCCCACCAGCTCCAGGGCATCCATGGCGGCGGCCCTGTCGGAGGGGGAGTCAGCAGCCCAGGGATCCCTGTGTGGATGCCTTCCAAGAAGGACCGTCTCCAGCCCGGTTAGGCCGTGGGGAACCGGGGGCGACTGGGGAAGGTACCCCACCAGCGCCGCCCTCTCCCGCCTTCCTATCGAGCCCAGTGGCCTGGAACCGAGGAAGGCCCCAGGGGACGACACCGTTCCCGGGAAACCCATGATGCCCTTGAGAAGGGTGCTCTTGCCGCTCCCGTTGGGGCCTATAACCGCGGTTACGCATCCCGGCGGAACCGTCATGCTGACACCTGCAACGATGCCCGGCGAATCTTCGTAGCCGGCCTGGAAATCCCTGAGGATCAGTTCAGACAGGATGCCATCTCCCTCACGGTAAGGGGAAGCCTCGAACCCGGGATCAGCAGATGCTCCCCGGTCAGGGGGGTTACCCCTTCCGAGGGAAGCCCGTTGGCCGTCCATCTCTCCATGATCGTTTCAGGATCCCCCCCCGGCGCCAGTATTATCACCCGGTCCGGAGCCATGGCCAGGACCCCCTCCACCGAAACGGAAGGGTAGCTCCCCGCGTCCGGGGCCACGGGAACGCATCCGGCGCCGGCTATGATATCCGCGATGAAGGTCCCCCGGCCCGCGAGGGTTATGGCGCCGTCCTCTTCCAGGTAGACCACCGCCATGACACGCAGCGGTTCTCCGCTCAGGCTCTCCCTGACCGAATCCAGTGACGCCTCCACCTGATGTCTGAAATCACTGAGGTCCGCCTCGGGATAGAGTTCCTCAAGCCTTCTGGATGATTCCATGACATCCTCCAGGGTGTCGAAGGAGTATGTGTGAAAGGGAATGCCCATCCTGGAGGCCATGTCCCTGAGGATCTCGCTGCTCCCCACCGCATGGATGGAGGTGGCGCCGATCTCAGCGATGGTCTCCAGGGACGGGGAAAGGTAGTCCCCCGCCACGGGCATGCCCTGAACCTCCGGTGGCCAGGTTGAGAACCTGTCCACCGCGGCCAGCCTCTCCTGGGCTCCGCCTTCGTAGAAGAGCTCGGTGAGGGAGGGTCCGAAGACCACCGCCAGGGTATCCGCACCGGGAGGTTCACGATTTCTTTTCCGTCTGACACACCGCTTACTTCCTTTATTTCGGAAACCT
>CAYLXG010000003.1:29458-40827 GCA_964387445.1 uncultured bacterium | reverse complement strand
ACTCGCTGGGCCTGCCGTCCACCACCGGGGGATAGTGCATCATATAGACAAGCGGCATGCCGGGTTCGAGGAGTTCTCTCCCCTCCTCCAGCGCCATCTGCATTCTGGCAAGTTCCCTTCTGTAGTACTTATCGTCGCTGGAGGGCTTGTAGCCTTCCCAGAGGGGAGTGCTCCACCCCTTGGATGCGGCCAGAACGAATCCGGGGCACTTCACGGCATTGCGCTGCATCACAGTAATGGAAGGGCCGGTGTGCTCCGAAACCTGCTTCTTTGAGGTCCACCAGTAGTCGTGGTTTCCCCGGCAGATGTACTTGCTTCCAGGCAGCCGGTCCAGGAACTCCAGGTCCGGGGCGGCTTCCAGGTAGTTCATTCCCCAGGATATGTCTCCGGGGACAAGCACGATGTCATCATGGGATACAAGCCTTTCCCAGTTGGCGCGGATCTTTTCCGGGTGATCGATCCACCTGTCTCCGAAAACGCTCATGGGCTTGTTTACCGCAAAGCCAAGGTGGGGGTCCGACAGGGCGAATACCTTCATGATAGCCTTCCCAGCCAAAGCTCCGCGGCCCTGGCTACCCCTCCGTTCTCCACGGATGGAACACGGATGTATCCGCCGGCGATCTCTTCCGGTGAGCCTTCCACCATGAAGGAGGTATCGGCCCATTCAAGCATGTGAAGATCGTTCCAGTCGTTCCCCACAGCCGCCGTCATTTCCGGGTCGGCATCAAGCTCGTTTCTTATGTGCTCGCAGGCGGAACCCTTGTTCACGCCCCCCTGAAAGACCTCTATCCATACAGTTCTGTGGTTTATGGGGCTGGTTGCCCGTATCACCGAGAATCCGTCGCCGAGTGCTTCCTCTACCCCGGCTATAACCATGTCGGCCTGTTCCGGCTCCGCGAAGCCGATGACCTCAGAAGCCTCCATGGATGGGGATTCCACCTCGACGGCATATCCACGGTAAAGGCCCAGCCTGGTGAGGAAGTCCTCCCCGTGGTTCCCCGGAATCCAGTGCAGCTGGTGGGCATCGGGGAAGGGCCCCTGTATGGATATATCCTCGATACCCATGGCAGAGAATGCCCTGTGGGCCTTCTCCGTCTGCCACGGACTGAGCACCCGGCTCAGCTTCACCTCACCACCTGCGTTTACGACGCCGGCGCCGGAGGATAGCACCATCCAGTCCACCGGGAGTTTCCTCCCGGCAAGGCACCTTTCCAGCGAGAAAGGGCTTCGGCCGGTTGCCAGTATCACCGCGCAGCCGGCCAGTCTGAGTTCCTCCAGAGCCTGGATGTCCCCAGGGGCAAAGGAGCCGTCGGACCTGATCAGGGTTCCGTCGAGATCGGTGGCAAAAATGGAAGTCGCTTTCATAGCGTGTAATATATTCCCCTTTCCCAAGGGACTGGAGGAAAACATGAGAAAACTGGCGGTGTTCGACCTGGACGGCACCCTTCACCATACGGAAAAGGCCCTGGCCCCGGCGATCGCCAGGGCTGTGTCTGATGTTACCGGAGGATCCGAGCCCCCGTTCGACAGGATCAACTCCCTCTATGGAGAACCCCTTGAGGAGTTCTGCAGCGAGCTCACAGGAAAGACCGATGGAGAGACCTTCAGGCTTTTCATGGAAAGGGTAAGGCACCATCAGTCCCGCACCATACCCGAGTTCGGGGAGCTGTATCCAGGTGTGATGGATATGCTGCGAACCCTTCAGGAAGAAGGCTTCGAGCTTGCCATGCTCTCCAACGCGCACACCGACTACATGGAAGAGGTTGCCGGAAGCCTGGGAATAAGGAGTTTCTTCACCGAACTCAGGGGAAGGGGAGAGGAAGCCTCGAAGACACCCAGGTTAAGGGAGCTTGCCCAGGGTACGGACTTCACGGTGATGGTAGGGGACAGGTACCATGACATTCAGGCGGCACTTGAAGTTGGTGTTCCGGCCATCGCCTGCAAGTACGGCTATGGGTCCGATGAAGAGCACGAAGGTGGAATACCCGCTCGTTCCCCCGGGGAGATTCCGGGGATAGTCGATCTCCTGCTCAGGCAAGGTACCTGAAGACCGCAGCCACCTTTCCCACAAGCCTTATCTCGCTGCACTGCCTGCCGAAGAACTCCATGTCGGGGAAGTCGGGGTTGGCGGCTGCCAGCCTTATCGTTTCCCCGTAGCGGTAGAACTTCTTCACGGTGGCCTCGTTCTCCACCATTATAACCGCGATGGTGCCCTGGTCTACGAAGGGGGCGGGTTTTACCAGGACCAGGTCTCCATTGTGTATGCCCTCTTCTATCATGCTGTCTCCCCGGACCTTCAGCCAGAAGAGCCCCTGTATCCCCCTGAACCTTTCGGGAACGGGCATGGTTCCCTCTTCGTTCTCCTCGGCGAGAATGGGAGAGCCGGCGGCCACCCTGCCGATTATCGGGGCGAACAGGTCTGCCTGCCTCTCCCTCCCTGCCCCCGAGATGGACAATGCCCTGGCGGAGCCGTCTTCGCGGTTCAGGTAGCCTTTCTCCACCAGCCTGTCGATATGGTCCTTCACTCCCTTGGTGCTTTTCAGGCCGAAGGCCTTCTGGGTCTCCCTTATGGAAGGCGGATATCCGTGCTGGTCGATGAAGTCGCAAATGAAATCCAGGAACTGCTTCTGCCTCTTGGTCAGGTCGCTTCCCATGACTCTCTCCCCTCTGAAAACATATGTTTACTATAGGGGTGAAGAAAACCGCCGTCAAGAAGACGGCGGTGCAGTCTATTCTTCGATGAGGTCGCTGAAGTAGATGATGTATGCGGCCACCCTCTGCTTCAGGTCTTCGTGGGATCCATCGGTATAAAGGACCACGCTGAAGGAGGGGGTTTCCACCGTGCCGTCGTCGCGAATAGTGAACACGTCGCGGAAGCGGTGGTTCTTGAGCCTTCCGTTGCGGCCCATCTCGTATATTGGTTCTTCTTCGGCGTCGAGGAACTCGTCGCCGTCTATATAGCCCAGCACGTTGAAGCTGTCGTCCTCCACCCTGAGCATCTCAAGGTCGTCATCCATGACGATTCGGCCCAGGGGCAGGAAGGAAGCGTCCTCTATCCTCCCGTCGTCCCTTATGTAGGCAACGGTTTCATAGCTGCTGTTCTCAAGCCTGAGATGCCCCGCCAGGGCCATGCCGGAGAACAGGAAGAGAAGGATCATTATGGTATTTCTCAAATGGGTTACCCCTTTCATTCTATATTCAGAGAATACTACTCTCACCAACGGAAGAGCGGGTGTCAAGGGGCATGCTGGTATTATTGGCCATTTCCTTCCTGTCAAGTCTGCTGGACCCTGTTCCTGTGGACATCAACACCGCTGACTCCTTTGCCCTCGAGTCCATTACCGGGATCGGTCCCTCCACCGCCGAGGCCATAATCCTCTACCGGGAAACGGTATCGGAGTTCCACTCGGTGGACGAACTGGTATATGTGCCCGGTGTGGGACCCGCCACCCTGGAGGCGGTGCGCGCCAGACTGACTGCGACTCCGGTATCCGTTGATGTTCCGAAGATCGATCCGGTGATTCTGGGAACCCCTGAAGACACCCTTCTAACGGTGATGTTCCTGGATGTGGGCAACGGGGACGCCATAGTCCTGGCCGCTGGAGAGAACACCTGGATGGTGGACTGCGGCCCCCCGGGGGAGGGAGGGCTCAGGGCTCCGGTGGTGCAGAGGCTCATGGAGGCCGGGGTGGACACCCTGGAGGCGGTTGCCTTCACCCACCCCCATGCTGACCACATAGGAGGAATAGCCGACGCAATGGAGGTCTTTCACTGCGGAAGGCTCATCGATCCGGGGATCGATCACTCCTCACCGGTGTACGAGAACCTGCTGTTGTACGTCCTGGATTCAGGCTGCGCCTACGAAACAGCTGATTCTGGGGATGTCTGGAACATTTCCGATGATGTTGTTCTGGAGGTGATCTGGCTCAGAAGAGGAGCCTGTTCCGCCAACGAGGCATCTGCGGTATACCTGGTAAATTGCGGTGAATTCTCCATGCTCCTCACAGGGGACATAGAGAACGAGACCATCATGGAACTTACGATGGGGCAGAGACCGGTCTCGGTGATGAAGGTTCCCCACCATGGAAGCAGGAGCTCCCTCTTCCCCCCATGGATAAGGAGGGCCTCCCCGGGCATCGCGGTGTTCTGCTGCGGCCGGGGCAACCCCTTCGGTCACCCGCATCCGGACGTGGTGGACGCCTGGGAAAGAACCGGCGCCGAAATCTTGCGAACTGACCTTAATGGCAATATCTTCCTGGTTACCGACGGAGAGTCGATGACCTTCACTAATACGCTATCCCGGTGAGAGAGGAAATGAAGAAAGGTTCCAGGTTCACGCCTTACCTCTACATCCTTCCCGCCCTTCTGGTGGTGATTTGTTTCCGTACGGTACCCATTCTCGCCAGCTTCACCGCATCCTTCACCGACTATGACATAGGCGGTTTCCACGGTTTCACCGGCTTCGGGAACTACCAGAGGATGTTCACCGACGCCAGGTTCTGGAACAGCGTTACCAACACTGTGTTCTTCGTTCTCGGCGTTGTCCCTGCGGGAATAGTCATACCCCTCTTCCTTGCCATGCTCCTCCGCGGAGAGCTGAAGGGGAAAACGGTTTACAGGACCATTTACTTCCTGCCCGTGGTTACCTCCGCAGTGGCGGTGTCCGTTGTGTGGACCTGGCTCTTCAAGCCGGAGGCGGGGCCGATCAACGGCGTGATAACCGCCCTGGGCGGAGACCCTCTGATGTGGCTCAGGGAACCAAGGGGTATCTTCGAGATGATTCTTGCCCCAGCCGGGCTTAAGCCCCGGGGAGTGCTCGCAGGCCCAAGCCTTGCCCTGGTGTCCCTGATGATAGTAAGCGTCTGGAAGAGCATAGGCTACAATACGGTTCTTTTTCTGGCCGGGCTTGAGAACATACCCAACACCTACTACGAGGCTGCCAGGCTCGACGGCGCAGGGAAGTGGGGCACCTTCAGGCATGTTACCTGGCCCCTGCTTTCCCCTACCACCTTCTACGTTCTGATCATGAGCACCATCGCGTCTTTTCAGACCTTTGCCCTGGTGTACGTGATGACGCCGCCCCCCGGGGGCGGTCCCCTGGGAACCACCAACGTGATAGTGTTCTATCTCTTCCAGAAGGCATTCGACAGGTTCGACATAGGGTACGCCAGCGCCATAAGCGTCTTCCTGTTCTTCGTTCTCCTGATACTCACCATCATCCAGAGAAGGGTCGGGGAAAAGAGGGTGCACTACTCATGAGGCCGCCGGTAATACTCAAGCATTTCCTGCTCATAGCCGGAAGCGTGATAATGATGATGCCCTTCCTGTGGATGGTCTCAACGAGCTTCCAGCAGGGGGGGTTCGACAACTATGTGGAGGCCTGGAACCGGGTGCCGTTCCAGACGTACTTCCTGAACACCATCATCGTAACGGGTCTCACCGTGATCGGTGTCCTGATAACCAGTTCTCTGGCAGCCTATGCTTTTGCCACCATGGAGTATCCCGGCCGCGACATGATGTTCCTCCTTTTCCTTTCCACCATGATGGTGCCCCAGCCGGTCTACCTTGCTCCCAGCTATGTCCTGCTCTCCAAGCTGGGCTGGGTGGACACCTACATGGCCCTGATAGTGCCCTGGACGGCCAACGTGTTCAGCATCTTTCTTCTCCGGCAGCATTTCAAGACCCTTCCAAAGTCCCTTTACGAGGCGGCGAGGCTCGACGGATGCAGCAGGTTCGGGTACCTCTGGAGGGTTGCCCTGCCGCTTTCAAGGTCGGTCATTGCCACCATTACCCTGTTCAACGTCATCGGCTCATGGAACAGCTTCATGTGGCCCCTGGTGGTGACCCATTCCGAGGAGCTCAGGGTCCTTCAGGTCGGGCTCAGCTACTTCAACCAGGAGCAGTCCAGCAACTATCAGCTTCTAATGGCCGCCTCCACCTTCAGTGTTCTGCCGCTTCTCATTCTCTTCCTCTTCGCCCAGAAGCAGCTGGTGGCCAGCTACTCCAGGTCGGGAATGAAGGACTGATGCTCCCTGAGCTCCTTCTCCTTCTGCTTACCATGGGCCTGGGAGACGAGGTGGCGGGTTTCCTCGAGGAGTACAGTTTCCAGGGATACACCCGGCAGTGGAGCAGGGCCTTATATTTAGAACTTGAAGAACCATGTACCCTTTGGGTGTTTTCCCCGGGAAACCTCCAGGGTGTTGTCTGCGCCGCAGGGGGGGATTCCGTTCTGAACCTGAGAATGGAACTCTCCACCCCTGATGTGAATATTACAGACGGGTACCCCAATGATCTCCCGGTGCTTCACTATGAAACCGGCCAGTCGGGGGCGCTCACTATGATAGTGGTGGAGGTTTCCGATATCCTGTTCGGAGCATCCGCCGACAGTGTGTACGTGTACTCCGCAATGCGGGAGGTGCCTTCGATCTTGGAAGTAACGACTCCGGCCCAGCCGGATTCCGCAATACAGGGAGAGTGATATGAAACTGACCTGCTCGCTTATGCTGATAACGGTGTTCATTGCCATGGCAGGCAATGGAACCACCGGCTTCACCTTCCTTCAGGTTCCCGCCGGAGCCAGGGCGGTAGCCATGGGCGGAGCATTCACCGCCGTGCCCGGCGATCCCCTTTCCCTGTACTGGAACCCGGCCGCCGCTGCGGCTGTGGAATCAAGCGCTATCTCCACCACCTACACCAGCTACATGATGGACATGCAGGCGGGTTTCCTCAGCTGGGTGAACCCCAGGGAGGGCAGCACCATCGGCGTCTCCCTGAACTACTTTTACGGAGGCAGCTTCGACCGCACCACCATGGAGGATCCCACAGGAACCGGCGAGCAGTTCTCCACCACCAGCATGGCCCTTGCGGGCACCTGGGCAAAACCCCTTACTGAAGAGATCTCCATCGGCGCAACTGGCAGGTTCATCTATTCACAGATCGACACCTACAATGCCAACGGCTTCTCCGTGGACCTGGGCGGGATCTACTGCCCCGCCTCCATCGAGGGTTTCGCCGGAGCTCTGGTGGTAAGGAACGCCGGTGTTCAGACCAAGGCCTTCTACAGCGAGAACGACCCGATGCCCACCGAAATATCCGCCGGAGTGAGCCAGCAGCTCATGGAAGGCGACCTGCTCCTGGCGGCAAGTGCCACAATGCCCTTCGAGGGAGAGTTCGATGCCGCAGCGGGAGCGGAGTACAAGCCAATGGAAATGCTGGCCCTCAGGACCGGCTGGAGCCTCAAGGCCATGGATACCGCCGATGCAGCCGGAGGGGGCTTCGTTGATGCCATGGGTTTCGGAATGGGCACAAGTTACAACCAGTTCGCCCTGGATTACGCCTGGAAGCCCTTCGCAGACCTTGGCAACACCCACAGGATAACACTGGGCATTGATTTCTGACGCAAGGTTGACCAAAGCCCCAAGGCCCCTTATATTCGCACTCCGATCGCGGGGTGGAGCAGTTCGGTAGCTCGTTGGGCTCATAACCCAAAGGTCGCAGGTTCGAATCCTGTCCCCGCTACCAGATAGGAATCAGAGGCGTTCAGCATGTACAACATGTTGAACGCCTTTGACTTAGGTGGGTTCAAAAAGCCTTCTTTCGGGTCATAGACGATACCCTCTGGAAACAGTGCTTCCTGAAGCTTCAATCGATTATGTAAGTCGCTGTCATGCCATAAGATATCGGCTTTGCTGACTATCTCCATGGCGTGGTTCCGCTACCGAACCAAACTCCGCTCTAACCCAAGTGAAACATAGCTGTATTGCTCGGAGAGTTTGCCGTCAGTCTTTGTGAGAAAGTGAAAGCACCTTGGCTGAAAGGCACATTCACTTCACACCCCAGATCAAGAGCGTGAATGTACTTTCTCGTTGAGGAAGAGGATTGACCTACATTCAGCGGGGTCTATAATTGATACTCAACTACTTTAAGAGGGATGGAATCACAATGAAGTCGCTGCTTGTATCGTTGCTGGTCTTTACTCCGGCATTGTGCTTTACCTTGAACATTAATCCTATCTGCAATCCTGAGGATATTCTGGTTGATACTGTATTTGTAGATGGAGTTGAGTATCATCTTCTTAGCCTGAGTGATTTTCCCCATATGATTAACGGAACCTCTGAAGCAGGCTCACCCTCTCTTCCGTACATCACAAGGACATTCCTTCTTCCGCCTGATACGGAGATATCGAGTCTCACGATTACAAACACGAAATGGACCGCCTTGCCTGGTAAGTATTACCTGTATCCTGCTCAGTCGGGCTTGATGGGTGACTCGACCTTCACTCCGCCAGATTCTGCTTTGTACTCAATGCAAACACCGTTTCCTGGAGAGCCAGTTTGCTATTCGACACAGGGCTCTGCAATGGGTTATTCCGTTTCCACAGTTTCGGGCCTACCAGTTCGTTACACTCCCTCTGATAGCCTTGTTGAGGTTTTAACCAGAATGAGAGTGTCCTTCAGCCTTATACCTTCTGTTCATGAGAGAGTAGTCCCAGTAAGGGAAACAGAACTCTGTGCTGAGATAAGACATATGAACATCCGGGGACTTGTCGCCAATTCGGAGCTGTTGAGTTTGTACGATATGTCAGAGGTTAATGACAGAGGTCTTGACTACACCGGGTTAGATGTCTTCGATGCCCCCTCTCCCGAGGGAGATGGTGTCGACATGATCATTATCACAAGCGGAACAGAACTGGTAGAAGCTTTCAGCGAGCTTGCGGAGTACAGAACATCCCAGGGAATCATCACAGTAATTAGAACTGTGGAATGGATCGAGACTACTTACAGCGGATGCGATACTCCAGAGAGGATAAGGAACTTCATCAGGGATTCACATGAGAATTGGGGTGCTCAGGCTGTAATCCTTGGTGGAGATGATTCGATTGTGCCCACACGGTATCTTGGTGGTAACTCGCTTGGATACTACTATCCGGCAGATGACTACTACGCAGATATTGACGGGGACTGGGCTTATGATGGTGAGAATTGGACCATCGAAGGCACCAGTGCATACATCGATCTAATGGTGGGGCGCATTCCAGCTGATAATAGTATCGATGTTGCGACGATGACGGCAAAGATAGTGTCATATGAAACAGAGCCAGACAATTCATCGGGATTCTGTCGAAAACTTACTCTGATGGGTTCAGAAGCTGTCTCGGGATTCCTGGTGAGTGATTGTCAGGCGATAGTAACTTCGCTGCAGCTTTGTGGTGCCATCCCTAGTTATCTGAGTACACCCTTGGAGCTGTATTGGAGTTCCTCAATCCATTCACTAACTAGGGAGAATGTTCTACAGGCGTTTGATTCGGGATGCAACTTCTCTGTACACTGTGATCACAGCAGTATTCACCAACTGGGAGCTGGTGAGGAAGATCCCCATCGAACCATCGGTGACTACGACTTCACATCAATGGGAAATCAGAACAAGACAGGTATCCTCTGGACCGTTGGTTGCTGGGTAGGATACTTCGCTGAAGCAGAATGTTTTGCTGAGGCAGCTTTGCTTACAGATGATGAAACAGGATTTGTGGCTGTTATGGCTAGTTCTACTGTGGAGTCAGGCTTTAACTGGAAGTGGAGTTTGTCCTTTATAGATGCGCTTTACAGCACTGGTTGGACACAGTGGGGACTTCAGATGCCTGTGAACTGGCCAGTATCATATCTTGGTCAAGCTTTCAGACATCAGAAGAACTTTAAGCCGCTACCTGCAAGTACATACCTTGATCAAAGAAGTGCAAGACATCACCTTTTCGGTGATCCCTTCACGTTTGTTTGGAGAGACGATCCTATTCCATTGGATGTGTCCTGCTCGCCCTCAAGTGGAGTGACTACAGGAACACAGACTTTCACAGTTACAGTCACCAAAACGTCAGGAATGATCCAGATACCTGTTGCCGACGCGACTGTTTGTATCTGGAATGCAGAAGGCAATGATGTGTTTGCGCTTGGCCGAACGGATTCCAATGGTGATGTTGTCTTCAGTAACCTTGAGATATCACAACCTGGGGACCTTTCTGTTACTGCCACCAAACGAAGACTTGGTACAGATGTTGCAGCATTCATCCCAGATACTGAGACAATAACCGTGAGTCCTGCTGTAGACGCTCTGGTGTGCCTGGATTCTGCAGCCATCGATGATGACAACAGTGGCTCGTCTCAGGGTAGTGGCGATGGTGTGGTTAATCCAGGTGAGACAATCGAGTTATACGTTACAGCGGGAAACACCGGTGGATCATCTGCACGTAATGTCTTTGCTGAGCTAACCGTGGTTTCTGGAGCGAGTTTCATAAGTGTTTCCTCTGATAGAACATCATTTCAGGATATCCCTCCCACAGAAACCAGGCAATGCAACTCACCATTCGTGTTTACTCTTTCTGAGAATCTGGAAAGCTATAGTGCGGTTGAGCTTGAGATTGAGTTTTCCTACAACTTGACAGAAAGCTGGACGTCTCCTTACAGTTTCTCAATTCTCAGTGAAGCTTACTCGATCCCTTTGATATCCGATATCAGCCATACTACAACTTCAACTCAGGTTACCATTGATCTGACCGACTTCCTTGTAGTCAATACCGGTATAGGAGATGGTCTTGATCTGGAAATGACGGTTTCCAGCATCTCGCCTTCAGAGCCATTCACGTGCAATACGCTAAGCAACCTTGGCCCTCTTTCGCCAACCGATTGTGCTGAAGTCTCAGGGCAGCTTTCTCTTGAGATTACTCCAGATAATCCCTCTACTTCCCCATGGACTAATCCACTTGCGCTTGGAGCCAGTTTTGAAATTGAAGTGTCGAGTGCTGGCGGAGAGTTCATAGGGAAGACGCTTAGCTTTGATGCCATCAGATCCCCAGGCACTTTCGGGACAATCGGAAGCCTGGACATTACCGAAGCTAGTCAATCTTCTCTTGAGTTGAACTGGAATCCGGTATCCAGCCCGGGTAATCTAGTCGGGTACTACCTTTATTATGGCGAGAGTGGCGGTCCTCTGGTCAGGTCAACTCCACTACCTATACCTGTCGCTCATGGCTTTCTTGATAACCTTGAGCCTCTCACAGAGTACATTGTCGATGTGAAAGCGGTTGATGCTATTGGAAGACAGTCAAATCCAGGGAGCAACTCCTTTTTCACAACATGTGAAACCGTCAGCGGGTGGCCTATTCAACTAGATGGTGCAACTGGTACTGGCCCAGTGATAGTGAATATGGACAGTGATTCCCCCAAAGAGATAGTTGCAGCATCCTCGTTTGGAAATGTGTACATCATCGAGTCGGATGGCCAGATGGAAACTATCCCACCTCCATCCAACTTCAGTTTCGACCGGTACGTGAGTCTCGCTGTGGGTGACTTGGACAATGACAGCGATAATGAAATTAT
>CAYLXG010000003.1:12693-29448 GCA_964387445.1 uncultured bacterium | reverse complement strand
GCAGGATATCTGCGATGGTGACGCTTCTCTCTTGCTCGATGACAGGACCGCTCAGGGTACTTGGACAGGAGAGGTTCTGGACTCTTTCGGACCCGACGAAACAGTGTGTGGTGCTGAGGCAACCGGGACGCCAGTTCTACTTCAGGCAAATAGTTCCCAGACACTCGAAATAGCCCTCCGAACCAAAGGCGCTTCTAGTTCGTTGCATATATGGTACTGGAACAGCGGACTGAGCGACTGGTGTGAGATGACCGGATCACCCATAGCTCTGAGTGGTTCTTTCTTTGCTGAGCCAATCGCTGTGGACTTTGATGATGACGGCTATGACGAACTGATAGTAACCCAGCTCTCCAATGGCTACTCGGCTTTGCATGTGGTCGATTTCTATTCGGGTGGGTTCACCGAATCGGATATCCAACTCACTGAACTCGGTGTTGATGGAAGAGTCTACAGCACCCTAGCGGCGGCAGAGTACGATGGTGAAGTTTTCATCATAGGGGTAGCCAGATACAACAATGGCAATGGTAACAAGCTGTTTGCATACAACATTACTACGAATCAGATGGAATGGTATACGACAATGTTGCTTGGAGCAGATTCTGATGCAAACATGGGGGGGCCTGCAATTGGCTACGCCAACACAGATGCTATTCCTGATGTGTTCTACATGACTGCTTTCAACATGACAGCTTGGCAGTTGACAGATGGATCGCAGGTATCGTCTGGATCAGCACTTAGCGGTAATAGTCATGGTGAGTACGATTTCCATGCAAGATCAGCTACTATTGCTGCGGGAGCGATATCAGCCTACTCGGATGTTACCATTCCACACATTGGATTCAGTACTAACTACTATGCTCTCGATTTGGCCGGGAATCTTCAACCCTATGATGGTTTTCCTGTCTGGACTGAAACAGCTTCCTGGACGGCTCCCGTTGTAGGTGATACTAATGCTGATGGACTCTTCGAGCTGCTCATTGCAAATCAGTCTGGAGAGTTATCCCTTTACAACTGGGGAGCTTATTCCACATCCCAGTGCTGGCCTGTCTATCAGCATGATACTCATAGAACGGGGTACTTTGATTCGGGAAGAGCATCAGAGGGTTTTGATATCGAACTCCTGCATATAGAGACAGCAAGTGTAAGCGGATCAGCACGGGAATGCTATAGAGTACTGCTTGGTATTTCAGGATGTGAAATGCGTCAAGGCGATCAAAGGTGTACCGAGATCATCAATACAGTGGATCCATCACAATCCTCCATTTCCCATTCTCGCAATGCAAACCATGGATTGAATTTGTCCCGACCTGAGGCGAGTCGCACGAGAATGCAATCTCAGAATGCCGATGATCTGGCTTCTACAGCACTATTTGCTGATGTTGCTTTGATCTCGCACGGGGCAGTTATTGCCACCGGCACAGTTCCTATTGTTAACGGCCAGCAGGAACTGATTCTCAGCCCGTCTGATAACCTGCGGAGTGATTGCACTATTGTCGTCGATCCTGAGAACAGGTTCAATGAAACTGACGAAACGAACAACTCAGGCACCATTCTGTGCAGCCCAATTGAAACAACCTCAGGGATTTCCATCTCTGTTGAGAATCCCTGTGAGTCTCTTGCAGTTACGATGGTGCTTCCAGAAGGTGATTCGGCAGGATTCCTGTGCTCTGTTTACTCCATTGATGGCAGGTTGCACCACCAAGTTCATACTGAAGCACTTTCACCAGGTGTTCACAGCATTGATCTTGCGCAAAATGGAGTATCTAACGGTCTTCCGGCAGGTGTGTATCTAGTACATATTGAAGGCATGAGTAATGGTATTGCCCATGTGAGAAAGGTAGTCGTTCTATGAGGACTGAAAGGATTACTGAAAAGCAGGGCTTCATCTGTTTCCTGTTAGTCGCGATACTTGCTCCATCGATGTCGTTAGCTCAGCCAATCTTTGGTGAACCTTGCTTCACCTTCCCCATATCCCAACCTTGGCTGTGTGAGACCGCTGATTTCAACAACGATGGCTTTGATGACTTCATCGTTACCGGATACAGTCCCAACTCTCTACATACCTTTCTCTCATTGGGAAACGGGACCTTCTCTCATGTCCAGTACTCACTCGACTGCACTCCTGAGACCTTTTCAATTGGTAAGTTCAATTCGGATTCCTACCCTGACATCGTTATTGGGGAGGGGAACAGCGGGGACAACATCAGAGTGTACCTGGGAGACGGTTCCGGTGGTTTTCAGGGAAGTCAGGTCATAAACATGGATCACTACTCTGTGAATACGGGAGATCTTGACGGCGACGGATACTCCGAGCTGATCTTGCCCCATCATTCACTCATAGAGGGTGATGCAATCGAGTATCTTGATGTCTGGCTGTCTGATGGAGATGGACACTTCACCCTGGACTCAACCTATACTGCTGGCAACTTTCTCTTCTCGCATCTGGTCTTCGCTCCTGGTGACTTGAATTCAGACGGGAATGTTGATGTTGCGTACATTCCTCGTAGCGGATACCGTCTCGGTATAATGCTTGGCAACGGTGATGGGACACTTCAGCCCGAATACTTCACTGGTGTCACAAATGGTGTCTGTCAGGATTACCCAACTATCGCCGCAGGAGACTTCAACAATGACGGTAATCTGGACATGGCAGCCTCTTGTGGGTTCGGGTGGACCGAGCACTATGTGTATCTGAATGACGGAACGGGTTACTTTCTTGTCTCCGATTCCCTTGATGATGAAATGGTCTGGCTTATAGCGCGGGACTTCGATCTTGACGGCAATCTCGATCTGGGAGGTTCAGGAGCTTCTGTAGAGATTTGTCTCGGGTTAGGGGATGGCACATTTACAGAACCAACTGTTTCGCTTTATCCTTCATTCGGTCAGTTGGGTTCTGCTGACTTTGACAATGACGGAGATATGGACCTTGTTCGGATCAACCTGGATTCGGGCCCGTTAGCGCAGGATTGCGTTTATGTCTACCTCAATAGCACAATTCAGCAGGGGATAGAAGGAGAGGCAGGAGCCGGTCAAGAATATTTGCTCTCGGTATCACCATGCCCCTTTATGACTAATCTCAGTATTTCTGTGGGTAACCCGTCTGGAAGTGCAACCGTTCAGATACTCGATTTGGCTGGAAGAAACATCACCCAGCTCATTCTTGATCCACAGGGCAGAGCACATTGGAACGGTGAGATGAGGAATGGTGTACCAGCTCCTCCTGGGGTGTATCTGCTGAATCTCTCCAGTGACGAAGAATGCTCATCAGTTAGGGTACTGAAGTTGTAGCAATGAGGCCTTTTGGCCTTGCTTGAGTATCGAACTACCGAACATTTACGGCAGTTCTGCTAAATCGTTTAGTCAAGGATCAGGATACTCCGCATGAAGCTCTCTTCTCCTGTGTTTACGTAGCCTCCCCCGTTTAAGCGACAGTTGTTAGGATGAGACATGGGTGATGCCAATGACGCTTCAAGATGGTATATCCTCACGGGCGAGCTGCTGCAAAACCAATTCTTGTCAGACTCTTAACTCCATGGAATACCCCACGATATATCCAGTTTGAAGTGAATGTAGAATTCGTACGCTCATCGGATACGAACCCGGTCCCCGCTACCAATCCGATTGACGAACCCGTCTCCTTGAGGCGGGTTCGTTCTTTGCTAACGATAAAAAAATCCCAAATCAGGCTTTCACTAGAACTCCAGGTGGTAGGAACTCGGGGAGAGGATCATTGACATAGTTCCTAAGCTTGGATAAGCTCTATATTAAATGCACACAAGAAGTCAGAAGGGGTATGCCATGATATTAACAATGGTTTCCTGCGTAGCTCTACTGGCCTCATCGCCAGACACGCTCTCGTACACTGTCAACTTCTCTGAGAATGATCTGACATTCACAACTTTAAGCGGGTATGATCACGTTAGTTTGGCTAACTCGAGCTTCATAGTGTCCCCAGGATATCCTTCTTTACCAAGAACACCTTTGCTATTCGTTATACCAGCAGGAACATATGTCTCTGATGTGGAATTCTCGGTATCAAATCTTCAGGCAATCTCCGGCATATACTCCATATACCCGTCGCAACCAGAAATCTTCATCTCCGATACAGTTTCGAATCCTTTCACTCCACCTGACTCTGCCATCTACTCTCTTGCATCTCCATGGCCTTCATATGCTGCTTGGGGGACAGATCTAGGAAGTATGGACGTAACCAAGCTTGCCTGTGTCTATGTGTATCCTCTTGCTTGGAATCCAGGATCGGGAGAGTTGCTACTGAGAAAGTCAATTGAAGTAAGGTTAATATTAGAAACGGATACCCTTCCTAGTCCCACTACGGTCACTCTCACATCTGCCTGTTGGGACGAGAGAGTTCGGATGCTGGAATCCATTGTTGTTAATCCTGACTCAATAGAGCAGTTTTCGAATCCACCTAATCTTGTGAATGAGAACACTAGGGGAACTGATAACTTTCCAGTCGCCCTTGAGTGCATGATTATCACCAGAGACGCCTGGAGGGCAAACTGGCAGCCCTTGATAAACTGGAATATTAAGAAGGGTCTGTTTACAGAGATAATATCAGTTGAGGAAATCGAGGCTAAAGCGGATATCCTTTGGGATTCTGGTCGAGACTGGCCTGAGACAATTAGAAACTGCATCAGGTGGCTTCACAATAACAGGGGTGTTCAGTATGTCCTCTTAGGTACAGATACCACGCCACCCGTCTCTGGTCAATACAGTGATGATGAAGCTCCGATGAGATACTGCAAGCTATACAAAGAGATGACCCAGTGTTCGGGTTATACTGATTGGTATTACGCTTGTCTTGATCCCATAAATAACTGGCAAACAAACAATAATCCTCCATGGGGAGAGTACTACCCACCTAACGGTCCAATTGCGAACGACTACATGGATCTGATCCCGGATGTTGCTGTTGGTAGAGTGCCTGTACACACCGCTAGCGAGGTCACTGATTTCGTCGCTACTT
This sequence comes from uncultured bacterium, assembly GCA_964387445.1. Taxonomy (GTDB): domain Bacteria; phylum Fermentibacterota; class Fermentibacteria; order Fermentibacterales; family JCC-6; genus Sabulitectum. The sequence continues at coordinate 24,461 of CAYLXG010000003.1, read as the reverse complement.
TGATTTCCTATCAGAAGCATAACTTCTTTGGATCAAATCCTTCTTCTGACCTTTTGATCGTCAGCGCGGCAGCAGAAGTACCTGGATTCCCAGACAACTGGGAACATGTCCAGGCAATTACATCCGTAGTACCAACCTATATTGAGAAGACCTGGCTCGCAGAGCAAGGCTGCGGAGTACCGGGAGCATTAGAGATTTCGCCACAGGGGCTGCTTGATCTTCTGGATGGTTCGGTTCAATCAGGTGGCTTCTATAGAGTGAACTTTGGCGGACACGGTGGAGACACCTGGATAGGTGCTAATCCTTTTGGGGAACCTGCAAATGAGGGTATGATCCTCTCAACTCAACTGAGTACTTTGTCTGGTGATGGTGGAAAGTACTGCTCGGGATACGCATACAATTGCATGACGGGCTCGTTTGTCTACGATCAGTCTACACAAACCATTATAAAGACATGGCTTGGCTGCGATGAGACATTGCTTAACGCTCCACTGGGTCCAACGTACATCGGCAATGGAAATCAGGGGATAAACTCCACTGAGCTTGGGGGGAGCACTTCCCACAAACTTAACGAGTTCTTTCTTGCTTCATTGTATAACGGTCAGACAGGTCTGGGAGAATGGAGTAGCGGCAATGCATACAACATTGCCTCAGTCCAGTTTGCCGCAGAGTTTCTTGATGGATATCCGGATGTTATTCCGCAACCAGACACTTGTGGGAATGTAATCTTTGAGCCGATGTGGGATCTTCGAGTTAATAACTTGGGAGGTGATCCTGCCAGCCCATTGTGGCTGAGAGATCCAATGATCTGGGTATCAGACTACCCGTCTGAGATTAGGTGTCCCGCTGATATCACAATTTCTGTTGAGTCTACGGGAGGCGTCGCCATATCTGGAGTAAGAGTTTGTCTGCTTATGGAGGCAACTCAGGGCTTCGAAATCTACAAGAGGGGATACACCGATAGTTCCGGGGAATTCACTGTCAATCTTAATCCCACATTTACCGGTGTATTAAGTGTTACGCTGACAAAGCAGGGTTATTTGCCAGATGAAGGGCAGGTGAGGTTACTAGTTGACTAGGTTCGCAGTCTTTGTCTTCCTGGCTGTATGCACAAACGTATACGCCAGTTTGTCGTTTGGGCCAGAAGTGCAAATTGACGATCATGAAGATCCTACCACTTCAGGCATTGATATTGTACACCTTCAGAGTGGGCGCTTCATAGTACTCTGGGAAGGGCAAAGTGAACCTTTAGAACCATATAGAGCTTGGTGTTCCTCTTCGGATGATTTCGGTTCAACCTGGACCAACCCAGTTCCTGTGAGCGATCAAAGTGCGGTTGGTGCTAGTTTCCCTAGATTCACAAGTGATTCACTAGATGTAGTCTATGCAATCTGGGAGGACTGGAGGGGGCCTGAAGCGTATGCCCCCTATTTCAGCAAGTCTCTCGATGGTGGAGAGACATGGTTAGTACCCAATGTGCAGATAAGCAATGAAGGTGAAGTGGGCGTTGGCCCGAGTATTGCATGCAACGGCGACGGTAGTATTTTAGTTTCCGTTTTTAATCGGCTTAGCGAGAATCGAGTTTACTCAAGCTACTCGTTGGATGGTGGACTCACCTGGTCTACAGACACACCAGTAGGTGATGTCACTCCAACAGGTCAATACTATCCTGTTGTTGAAAACACCGGGGAGAATTCGTTTTGTGCCGTCTGGAAAGATGAACGAGATACCGTCTCATTTCTATATGGTTCCTTGTCATTCGATGGAGGGCAGAGCTGGACCAATCCAAACATAGCTATTCCATGTGGAGGACATGAAACCTTCCCCCATTCTATATCACTGCAGTGGGACGGTAGCGTGTTACATGCTTTCTGGATAGAGAGTTACACCATTCTCAACACAACCCCAACATTCTCGGCCTACTATTCCAGATCTTTGGATGCTGGACTAACTTGGCTTGCGTCACCTGTTCGAGTAGACAAGGGATATGCGAATACCCAAATGCATCGTGGTGGTTTGTGGGCGAGAAATCCACAGAACATCTTCGTGGTCTGGTGCTCAATGGTAAATCAGTCTTACCCTATTTACTCAGTCTGCTCGATCAGTTCGGACTCAGGGAACACCTGGAGCGATACGCTTAGAACTAATCCGGTCGGTGGTGAAGCAGGTAGATGCAACGTGTCTGGTGATAACCTTACCGGTGAGTTGCTCGTTACTTGGACAAACCTGCTTGATCAGCACATTTACTGTAGTCATGGTTATGACATGACCGGTCTTGAACCAGAAGTTAGCTCCCCAGATCTGCGAGTAACGGCAAACCCTTTTTCCAGATCCGTAGGTATTTTCTCTATTGGGGATATCCATCCAAGAACTCTGCATGTCTATAACTTCCTTGGGAGAAGGATTTCTACTCTAGACTGCCTTACTCCGGGAAACTTTGTATGGACACCTTCAAAGAATGTTCCATCAGGAGTTTACTTCATTCACGGGTCCACGGTGCAAGGTTCTCTCCTCACCAAAGTAATCCTCATAAAAAACTAGTCTTGCAGTGTACCCCCCGTAACCTCCCCAGGTTAGGCGACAGTTGTCAGGATGAGATATAATGACGCAAGTGATTCTTATAAGTGACGATCCGTCAGGAACTGCCTGGTTATGCGTCGAGCCTTATCAGCGTCTTAGTCCCATGAAACACCCCACGATAAATCCAGTGTGAAGTGAAGGTGGAACTCGTACGCTCATCGGTTACGAACCCGGTCCCCGCTACCAATCCGATTGAATGCCGCTCTCTTGAAATAGAGGGCGGCATCATTTTATATATGGTATGTGTTTCAGTACTTTACACGGCCTGGACTTTTCTTAGATCCTGTTGTATAAACCTTTTCTGTGGTGTTTCCTGCAGAGCATTTAATAAAAAATGTAGTAAAGGGATAATAATATGAAAAAATGCAAGATCCTTATACCTCTTTCCCTGCTGCTGACAGCTGCAGGGTGCAATGATTCCACTGAACCATCCAGCGACTACCTTTCCCGGGTTACTGTGATCTCAACCTCATCGACTTCGATAGTGGCCAATTTCGACCTTGAAGAATTTGACTGCGAGGGAGTAGCGGTATCTCCAGATGGAGAGCATCTCTACATATGGGGGTTCTATGCAGGGGCGGTCGCACGGCTGAACAGCTCTACTGGAGAGATTACAGGGTGGATGGAATGCGATGGTTTCAATACCATCGATCTTGTGGTCAGCGCCACAGGTGGAGAACTGTACCTGCTTTCCCACAACTGTCTGTACTTTGTTAGCGCCGAATCCATGCAGATCACTGATACACTGGATCTTGGCCTCGGGCTCAGCTGGTCGATGGTTCATCGACCCGGGACGGAACTTCTGTATATCCAGAGGGATTGGGACAGCGACAACGGCACTATTGTTGTTGATGTTTCAGCTGCTGCAGTAACGGATACCCTCTCGACGGGCTCAGAGCAGATGGAATTCTCTCCAGATGGGGGCATTCTGTACCTGGGGCTTGGATCATATCTCTCGAAGATCGATCCTGAAACCGGGGACGAACTCCTGGAGGTACTCCTTCCTGGAACGGTCATTGACCTTTGCGCAGAGCCGGGTTTTGGAACACTGTACGTAAGCTGGGCGGGAAATCCCTATGGCGGGAATGGAGGGGTTTCAAAGATCAATCCAAACAACCTGACGATTTCAGCTACCATAAATGAGCCGGTTCTTGCCTCAAATCTTTGCTGTGTGGAGTCGGAGGACCTTCTCTTCGTTTCAGGTACTGAGGATAGAGACATCCTTGTCATTGACCTTGAGGTGTTTCAGCCAGCAGGAGTGATTGAAGTAGAGGAGTACCTCTACGAGATGGTGGCCAGCCCGGATGAACAGTTCGTGTATGCTGCTATTTTTCGCCAGGACCCGACTCAGTACTGAAGCTGTCAGGGTATGTAATTTTTCCGTTAATCAAGAACTTCAGGCAATCCAGGCTCAGTATCCATCCCCGGTCGTGTCGCCCATGCAGGCAGTACAAAGGCTCTCCTCCATGCGGTGGTGGAACGGGAGCCTGTCTGCTGGACATCAGAGAAGAGGAAGTCCTTCGTGCGGCGGAAGAGGTGGTCGGGGGATGGATCGAAACTTCCCACTATAGGGGATGATTCAGCAGGGCAATTCCCGCCGCCTCCTTTGAAGCAGGGATATCACCGGCTGAAAGGTGCTATTATACAGGCATGCGGTTCTGCTCAAGAAAGGTAATGATGAGGATTCCCAGGGCTCTGCTTTCTGTGTTCCTGCTGGTCTGTACCGTTTCCGCACAGCCTCCCAGGCTCTGCGCCGAGTGGGAGCCTTCGCTGGGCACCCTGATCCGGTGGCCCCTTGGCATACCCATGGTCCTGGTGGAAGAGCTGGCGATGCACGACACCCTTTATGTGCTGGTGGAGAACCCCTCCCAGCAGAGCCAGGCGCTTTCAACTTTCCAGGCCTGGGGAGTGAACACCGGCCACTGCCGGTTCATCACCGCAGACACATGGTCGCACTGGACAAGGGACTGGGGTCCCCACTGGGTGTTCGACGGTTCAGGGGAGATGGGCATCATCGATCCCGTTTTCGACGGATACCCCTGGGTGCCCGGAGGACCTTACAGGGAATACACCGATTCAAGGGGATACGAAGAGGATGACCAGGTCAATGCGGTTCTTGCCCAGGAGTTCTCCTGCCCTCTGTACCAGTTCCCCGGGTATCTCACCGGTGGCAACTTCATGAGCGACGGCCACGGAACGGGTTTTTCCACCAGGGCCATGCTTACCGAGAACGAGGTATTCTGGTCCCACGAACAGTTCATGGAACTATCTTATGACTGGCTCGGGCTGGAGAGCTACTTCATTACCGTCAATCCTGAAGACTACGGCATACAGCACGTAGACAACGTGGCAAAGCTCCTGGACGAGGAGACCATACTTCTGAAGCAGGTGGACCCTTCACACCCGGAATATGCCAGGATAGAAACGATCAACGACCAGCTGACAACGGCCATGAACTGCTACGGCAGGGAGTACGACATAGTGCGGATACAGTGCGGCTCCTATTCCGGCAGCGAGGTCGCCGCCTATACCAACTCGTACATCCTCAATACAAGGGTCTTCGTTCCCCTCTTCGGGATATCTACAGACGCCGCCGCCATCAGCACCTACCAGCAGGCGATGCCCGGCTATGAGGTGATAGGGGTCCCCTATTCAGACTGGTACTACTACGATGCTCTGCACTGCAGGACCAGGGAGGTGATGGACCCGGGGATGCTCCTTGTCCGGCACAAACGATTCGACCCCTCAGTGGAGTTTTCTGAGAGCTTCCAGGTCCTTGCTGAGATAAAGGCATACAGCGGTGAAGAACTGGTGCCCGGGGAAACAGGCATAGCCTGGAGGGTGAACGGAGGCGCCTGGAGTACCGAGGAGCTCATCGCCTTCTCCGGGGACTCGCTTGCCGGGAGCATTCCAGGCCAGCCCCCCGGTTCCGTGGTGGACTACTACATCTTCGCCGCGGATTCTTCAGGCAGGGCGGAGACCCTTCCCAGAACAGCGCCGCTGGGGTACTATTCCTTCCAGGTGGTTCCCCAGGCTTCTTGCGGGGGGTCGGTGATCCCTGTGGGACAGGTTGTCAGCGCATCCCCCAACCCTGCGGGAAGCGCTGCTGTGGTCATCGCTCCAGTTGAAACGGAGGTTGTCCTCTACAGCCTTTACGGAAGGGAGCTGTTCCGGCACTGGAATGAAGCCGGGGAGTTCATCCTTGACACTTCGGCACTGCCCCCGGGATGCTACCTGCTCAGGGCTGAGGGAAGCGGTCTCGAATCGGTCTGTCGACTGGTGGTGGTCCGCTAGCCCCTTGCCCTTTCCCAATTCACAGGGATCTCTTCAGGGAACTTCCATATGGAGATCTTTTCCCTGTCGGCGACATAGACTCCGCTCTCATCCCTGGCGTGGTATGCCTTCCAGTTGTGGTAGGGTATCTCGTTCATGCAGTCGTCGCCCACCACGGTCTTGGTCTTCTTCTCGGGATCCGCTTCGATCTCCTGCCTGGCGTCACGGTAACGGCTCTGGGCGGCCAGGTTGGTGGGTTCGTTCACCAGTTCTGTGAAGACCACCTGACGGAATATCTTTCCGGGCCTGTGGGTGGCGTACCAGGCGTACTCTATAGGGGTGAGGTTGGAGAAGAGCACAAGCTCTATGGGGCACATCACCATATAGAGCCTGGGGCTAAGGTCCTTCTGATTGTCTATTCCCGCCATGTCGGCCACCTGCGACGGGGACATCTCTTCGTGGCATTCATGCCCCTTGAAGGTGTGAAGCACGCCTGAGTAGTCCAGTTCCATTGCCTCTCCGCCGGTCTTGATCAGATGGAGGCTCTTGTACCCGTCAATGGGCGTGCATGAAAAGGCGTTGTTGGAAAGGGCGGTCTTGGTCCGGTTGCCTGCTGCTGCGGCTGCAAGGGCGGCCTTTGCGTCTGCTCCGGCATCCCGCCATCTTCCTTCGTCCAGGAACTCGAAGTCGGGAGCCATGTCCCTGACCTTCAGGTCGATGAGCAGCTTCCTTCCCTTGAAGTGCCTGCCGGAACCCGGACTCCGGTGACGGGCGAGACCCTCGACTCCCAGGGAAGTGGCCGTTATCGCGCCCTGGGGGATGTTAAGAACAAGATTTACATCTGTCATGTATGCTCCTTAGGCCGTAGTTGGTATTCTGTGCATTGAGTTTCGGAGGACCTTCCATCCCCGAAAAAGCATAAGGGCTCCCGGGTCAACCGTCAAGAAAGTCGACTCTTCGCACTTTCAGGAAGGGCTCCACTCATCGCTGAGAATGGAGAAGAAGTGCCTGTCGAACCACACCCCGTCACGGCAGCTGTGGCTGCGCATTGTTCCTTCGTACACGAAACCCATTTTCCTCAGGGCCTTTTCTGAAGCCTTGTTGGCTGCCAGGCATGTGGCGCTTATCCTGTGCATTCCCAGCTGCTGGAAGCCGAAGCGTATCAGGAGATTAGTTGCCTCTATGGCAACACCCCTTCCCTGGAAATCCCTGGCCAGGAAGCAGCCCAGCCTTCCGTCTCCCCCGATGGAGCCCCGTCCCCGCCAGTGTATGGTTGCGCACCCCATGACCTGGGAGCTTTCGATGTCCTCTATGGCCAGCCGGTAGCGGTCCCTTCTGGTCTGTCTCTGGTCCCTGATGCAGTCCGCCAGATAGAGACAGCTCTCCTCCAGGGTTTCCGCGCCCCAGCTAAGGAAGAACATCACCTCCGGGTCTCCATGCCAGCGATGAACTGCGTGCAGGTCATCCGGGCGGTGTTCACGAAGGATAATGCCGGTACCTCTAAGTTCCATGGAAATTCCTCCTTGTTCGAAATTCCCGTAAAACGGCGCGGGATTATACGTTCTTTGCCGGGGGGTTTCCAGTGGTGAACAGTGTTTAGTGGACCACTTCCCTCATCCATGCCAGGTAGTCCGGAGCCACATATGACAGGGGGATCACAAGGATCTCCGCAACCTTGTAGGGATGCTTTTCCTTCAGCCACCCGATCAGCTGGGATTCGCTGGTGCTCAGGGTCTTCAGCTTCAGCTGAAATTCCCTGCCGCTCTTTATCTTGCCCTCCCAGTGGTACACGCTGGTTATCTCTGATGTGACCTGTGCGCATGCGGCCATGTGAAGCCTTACTGCCTCTCCCCCCACTCGGACCGCTTCCTCCCTGGTCGGGTATGTAGATGTGATCTGTATCGGCTGAACTTCCATTTCTCCCTCATTCCGTTGCTTCGATGAGTATTTCATTCGACAGGGTCCTCACAAGGAACTCGAGAAGGGTCTTCCCGGATTCCGTCGATACTCTGCCCATGTCTCCACCAACCCCTCCCAGGGGGTATGTTTCCCGCCACTTCTCAGGCGAGTAAGCTGAGATATCGTCATTTGCCGGAGGATACCTTCCGGCGAATGCTCCGGGGACTTCCCTCCCCAGGATGTGCCAGACCATTGACACCTCCGAAGTGGTAATGTGGTATCCGGTCTTGCCGAAAAGCCTCTCTTCCTCCTCCGAAGCACCCGGCAGTTCCCAGTAACCCAGGTACTGAGCCCGGCCCGGAGGAGGCAGTTCATCTATGGCAGTTTCTGCAGCCCTCCGGTTCCCGCCGTGTCCGCTGAGCATGATCAGGCGCTGGAAGCCGTTCCTGAAGGCTTCCGAAGCTATCTCAGAAAGCAGTGCGGAGTAGGTTTCCAGCGAAAGGGAGAAGGTGCCGGGGAAGCCTGTGTGGCAATGCGAATTTCCAAAGTAAAGGCATGGCAGCACAGAACAGCCCGTTCTTTCCCCGGTCAAGCGGCAGATGGCTTCGGCGACGATGCCGTCGCATCCCAGGGGAGCTTCGGTGCCGTGCTGCTCCAGGCTTCCCAGGGGAAGCAGAACCGTTCCCTTGGCCGAAGCTTCTACTTCCGCAGACATTGATTCGATTAGATTCATGGAGCACCCCTCAGAAAACCGGAGTATGAATATATGCATAAGAAGGAACCCGTAATATCCCTTGAGAACTCCAGCTGGCTGAGGATACCGGTAAAGACAAAGCTGATATTGAGGGGAGACGACCTCATCTCAGCGGTGGAAAAGGGTCTTGCAGACGCAGGAGAAACACCCCAGCCCGACGACATTCTCTTCGTGAGCGAGAAGGCGGTGGGAGCCAGCCAGGGCAGATACTTCGTTCTCGGCGAGGATGAACTCCGGGTTCGTCCACTGGCCAGATTCCTCAGCAGGTTCGTTACCAGAACCCCCGCCGGGATCGGCCTCGGGATGCCGGAAACCATGGAGTGCGCCCTCAGGGAATGCGGAACGGCCAGGATACTCTTCGCTGCCCTGGCCGGCGGATTCACCAGGATGCTGGGAAGAAGGGGTGACTTCTACAGGATAGCCGGGCCTCTGGCCCGCTCCATAGACGGCCCCACCAGAGGGACGATACCCCCCTTCGACAATGCGGTGAGCCTGGCGCCCCAGGACCCCGACGGCGTGGCGAAGCGGCTTGCCGAAAGGTTCACCTGCAGGGCCGCCGTGGTGGACGTGAACGACCTGGGCGGGAACATTCTGGGCTCATATCCCGAAGACCTTGACAGGGAACTCCTGGTGAGCGCCCTTTCGGACAACCCCCTGGGGCAGGGCACACAGGGCACCCCGGTGGGAATCCTCAGGAAGGTCTAGCTCTTTCTCTGCCTTATCCCGAACAGGCTCTCCACGGCGGAGGTGAGCACGGATATCACCACAGCGGCGAGAACCGCCCACCAGAAGCCCGCTATTGCGAAACCTCCCAGGAAATGGTCTGCAAGCACTATCATCAGGCCGCTTATGAGGAACCTGGCCAGCCCAAGGGTAAGTATCTGAAGAGGACAGGTCAGAAGGGCTATCAGGGGGGCAACGAAGAAGTTCAGAAGCCCAATGACGACAGCGGTGAGCACAACTCCCCAGAATCCCGAGAACACCATTGCATCACCCAGGATGAGCGATGTGATATACAGCACCAGAGCCGCTATGATAAGGTGCGGCAGAAAACCGCCTTTGCGCTTGGCCATAAGCACTCCCTTCGAATAAGAACTTGACAGAACATAATGATTTTTGAATAATCCGACCCTCAGCTGGCGGGTCGTCCAATGGTAGGACTGCGGACTCTGGATCCGCCTATCGGGGTTCGAATCCCTGCCCGCCAGCCACAAGTCTTTTTGGGGAGCCAGCGCTCCCCTTTTTCATGTGCATCAAAGAGATCAAGAACTGACGATCGGTTCTTCAGTGCACTTCTGAGCGAAATCGGTCTATCAGGCAACCAAGGGGCTGAAAATCGAAATCCGAGAGGAGTTTTTGGAACTTTCTCCCGCAGGATGGGAGCTTCGCGTAATGGGTCGCTCTGGCCAGGGGCGAGAAGTTAACCCTGGGATGGTCCGGGTCCAGTTCCCAGGGGTGAATGTAGAAAACGCAGGCTCGTTCTTTCCTCTGAACTGCACTCATGTTCAGCCTTGATATGAAGTAGGGATATATCCTGAAGTAGGCTCCCCCTGAAACCGGCAGTGCCAGACCAGCGAAGCGTCTGACAGTGACCGGGGCGATCCACAGGGAACCCTTTCCAGTGGTTATCCGCCGGATCCTGTCGGGGAATCCTGGAATACCATAGCGCCAGTTGATGATGGGGAAAATGCTCGAGTCTATTGAAAAACCCGCTTCTGCGATCGTATCCAGCATCCAGAGTGATTCCCTTCGGATCGAGAAGAAAGGTGCCCTGTACGATCTCACTTCAGTCCCGGAAATGTCCTCCAGAGTGGACTTCGAGCGGGACATGTCCCTTTTCAGTATCTCCGGTGTCTTTCTGCTGATGAACTCGTGCGCCCAGTCGTGACAGCCGGTTTCATGCCCCGAATCCGCCACCTTCCTCACCAGATAGGGATACTGCTCGGCGAGTTCCCCCAGCCAGAAGAAAGTTGCTTTCGTATTGTGATGTTCAAGGATGGAAAGGAGAGCATTCATCGAACGCTGCAGCCTGCGGTCGCTTTCACCCACGGTTGATCCATCAATGGGGATCCCGCTGTACCAGTCCTCCACGTCCACGGTGAGGGCATGTTTCAGGGCAGCGCTCCAGTCTGTCAGGAGTTCAGGGAATTACCGCCTAACATAACAGGGAATCCATATTCTCATATCACTGCCTGATGAACACGACCCTGGCGGTCTCCATGGAGGAACCTGAGGAGATCACAGCGAAATAGGTGCCAGTACCCAGCTCGCCTTCGTTAATGGGCAAGGAATAGATGCCGGCATCCGCCTCACCGTTCATCAGCACCGCGGCGATCCTTCCGGTCAGGTCATGAAGCGTTACCCGAACGTATCCCTGCGTCTGAATGGAGAACTCGATCTGTCCCTCTGCACCCATGGGGTTGGAGGAGAATTCCAGGCTGGGGTTTTCGTTGCCGCAAGTGCCGCTGATACCGGTTCCCTGGGTAGAAATGGCGTAGCTGAAGGTGTTCGCCGGATCTCCCTTCGCGAAGCAGACCGGGAAGAAAACCGCCTGCTCCCAGCTGCCTGAGTTCACGGCGACGGTCTTGTCCCCTGTGGCCGGGTCGCAGGGATACCACTGGTAATAGAGGCCTCTCTGCCCTCCGTGGAGGATAACGCCCAGACACCACTGGGTATCATCGCATCCGTCGAAATCGAACTGTATCCACTGGTCCTGGTAGTTCGTCAGATCAGCTGTGATCCAGTTGAGGCCGTATCGTTCAGGTTCAAAACCGGGCACATGTGTTCCCTGGGCCGGCAGGGTCTGGATGACATGGGCAGGGAGGACCACGGGTCCCGGCTGCCACTGGGCCGCATCCGGCCCGTACATGCCGCAGTCGGCGAACCAGTTGTCCCCGGTGAACCACCTCCACGCCCCGTAGTCCATCTGGAACTCCTGGAACGTGGTGCCGTTCTCCATCATCATGCCCTGCATGGCTTCCGGGGCATTCGGCCCGGGCTGGGCGGCGCAGAGTTCCCATACCCTTCTCAGCGATCCGTATCCCCACCTTTCATCCGCCATGAATACCCAGGGGAAGTCTGAAGCTCCCAGGGTACCGAATTCCCTCCAGGGGTGCTCAAGTGGGTTATCCTGCTCAAGGAAACGCAGGTAGTGGTTGCCATCGGGGAAGACCATCTCCTCCATCCATGCCGAACAGGCAGCGGTGAAGCCAGCCGGCTCCTGGCAGTCGTATGCGGCACCCACCGCCTGGGCGAAAAGTTC
>CAYLXG010000003.1:0-12683 GCA_964387445.1 uncultured bacterium | reverse complement strand
ACTTTCCCCGGAAATGGAGCTGCTCAGGCAGATGTGGCTTGCAGAGCAGTCGTGGGAGGAATCCGGCGGCTGATATTCGCCGGCGGAGGACATGTAGCCTGAGACTCCCTGTGACAATCCCAGAAGATATATGTCGTATCTGTCGTCGCCGCCTGCGCCCTGATCAGGCGGGGGGAAGAAGAAACCCATCTCGCCGCACTGTCTGCTCCATGAAGAGTCCGCCGCCAGGGCTATGCTAAGGGCATAAGCCGAGGTGGTGGAGTCCTGACCCGAATCCGTCCAGTGTATGCTGAACAGGCCCGCAGGGGAGTACAGAACAAATTCAGGACCGCTGAGGGACGGCCTGTTCTGACCCGTGGCCTGGGATGCGAGGAAGAGCGCTGCCGTAATCATAAATATATTGGCCATATTCATTTACCTCCTGGGGCAAGTATAGGCCACACCGGCGCCAGGCTCAAGCCTGCTTACTTTAGAAAAGCCTCCTTATGGAAAGGGCGAAGGAGAGGTCCTGGGTATTGGATCCCGCAAGCTGTTCGTAAATACCTATTCCGTAGCTGTTGGTGAGCCCGAAGAGGAACTGGTGCCCCCATGTGTTGTACCTTGCACCGAAGCCGAAGCAGTCCTCCTCCGCCCCGTCGTCGGCGGCGGGGTAGTACTCTCCAAAGAGAGCGAGCCTTTCGGCGGCCTGGAACTCTATGCCCAGCCCTGGGCCGCTCTCCTCGTGAACTCCGTCGAAGGCGTAGTTGAATACAGGCTTCAGCCTGCCCTGAAGGGTTGAGAGGGAGAAGCTGCCGGTGAACATTATTCCACCCTCGCGGTCCTCGGAGCTCGAGGGTTTTATGCTTGTGTAGCCGCATTCAACACCGAACTCCATGGAAGGCGCCGGATCAATGCTCCATCCGGCATTGACGGAGTTGTTGTTGCCCAGCCTGGCATGGGAAGCGGAAAGATAGAAATCGTCCCTGGCGTAGTATCTCATGCCGAACCTTACGTTCGCTCCGTTGTCCAGGCCGAAGAAAGTGTCCAGAGGTTCGTCCTTGAGGGCTGCGCCGAAGAACCGGTGGTTCATTGAGAACTCGAAGTCACCCTGCCCGGTGCCGGAGATGGGTGTGTAGAGGTTGAGGAAGCTCCCGCTGTAGGTCTGGGCTATAACGGGGAAGGTCAGGGCGAGTATCAGAATGGTCGCTTTCATCTTTTCCTCCTGTAGCTAGAGCTCGAAAGAAGCTGTTTCAGCCCAGGCGTGGGCAGAGGTGAAATCATCCGCTCCATCGGTTCCGTAGGCGAATATGAAGGTATAGGTCTCCCCTTCCACAAGGACCCTGTCGTACTGGTCACCGGAATCGTAGGGGATCCTGAAGCTCACCGTGGTAACACCACCGGACTCGCTGCCCCCCATCAGTTCCACGTCGGAGGTGCCTCCCAGGCTCAGGTCCGCAGCATGCGTGAACTGCCCGGTTCCGAAGTCATCCCTGATGAAGCCAACCGTCTGATCTATATATCCCAGAATAAGGTTGGCATCGGCCATGAAGGCGGTGGGAGCGAAACCCACGGCGACCCAGCCGGTGGTGGGAGCCTCCACGGTGAAGAGCAGATGCTGATCGGAATCCGGGTCCTGCTGCCATGTGAACTCGTAGCCGTCAACTGAGTATGTGGACTCTCCGCCGGGGCCCTCCTCCGGGCCGGTGGAGTCGCCGCATGAGATGATCAGAAGGAACGCCGCGGCTGCCATTGCTGTTCTCATCTTCATAATTCCACCTCGATGGTTTCGGCCCAGGCATGATAGCCCTCGAAGTCGTCGGAGCCTTCAGGTCCGTAGGCCAGTATAACCTTAACGGTTGTTCCCGGGGTAAGCTGCCTGTCGTAGCTGTCTCCGGAATCAAGCGGTGTCGAGAAGGAAATGGAAGTAAGAGAGCCTTCCTCGGTACCGGAGATGGCGGTGACATCGTCGGAACCGCCGAGCTCCGTATCGGCGGAGTGGGAGATGTGGCCGTCGCCGAAGTCATCCCGCAGGAAGAGGCTTCCATTCTCCACATAGCCTATGATGATGTCCGCGTCCTTCATGGCGGCCGTTGGTTCGAAGCCCACCGCGACCCAGCCGGTGGTGGGAGCCTGGGCGGTTATGGTGAGGGTCCCCTCCTCCACTGTCCAGGTCAGGAGGAAGTCCTCCACTGTCAGCTCCTTTCCGGCTTCGGTGGTAACCGGGGCGGCCTCCCCGGAAGCCTCCGATCCGCACCCGATGACCGCCACCGCCACCATTAGCGCCAGGGGCAGATTCCCTGATCTTGCTGTCATTTCTATTCCTCCTTCGTGTGCTGGAACCATTGCATACTATTATGGTTTGTATTGAAATGCGGGAAAAGGCCGCATGATAAGTCTTTTTTTCAGGAGGGAAGCTAAAATGAGAATGGCATTGCTTGTTATTGCATCCATTGCAGCCGTATCCGCTGGTCAGGCCTGGCAGGAGATCACGGTGGACGGTTTCACACTGAGATGGGCCACCGTTGAGGGTAACAACCTTGCAGTGCAGCTGAACGGGCCCACAACGGGATGGGTCGCCGTTGGCTTCGACCCCACTCAAATGATGCTCAACGCAAACATCATCATCGGATATGTTGCTTCAGGAACACCGGAGCTCAGGGATGACTGGGGATGGCAGACCACATCCCACAGGGATGACACACTTCTTGGGGGAACATCTGACCTCACCGTAGACGGAGGCTTCGAATCAGGCGGCTCCACAGAGATACACTTCACCATCCCACTGGATTCCGGGGATGCCTATGACAAGGCGCTCGTTCCAGGGGAGACCTATCCGATAATCCTGGCAAGAAGCGCCGACGGCCAGGACAACTTCACCGCTCCCCACTCTCTGGTGACGTCTTCGTCCATCACCATAGAAGCGCTTTCGCTTCAGTCCGGGACCTGGGGATCGATCAAGACCTTCGAGTAGGTCAGGGTGTTTCGGGGGACTCCTCCTGCAGGAGTTCCCCTTCGTCAATCACGTCGAAGGTGCCTATGGTCCCAATGAATGTGTCGCCGTCCTCGAACCTTGGTATTCCCCTTACTGAAACCTGCACTTCCTCGCCGTCGGGCCTGATCAGTGAGATGTGATAGGAACTGCACTCTCCCAGGGTCCTGGCCTCCCTGACCCTCTCCGTTTTCTCGGTGTGCCCGTCTGGGATGAACTCGGAGAAGAGCCTGCCTTCCAGTTCATCCGCGGGGACTCCTATGATCCTTGAGAAAGCGGTGTTCGCGAACAGGATGCGGTCTGATGGATCGCACATGATAACGCCCTGGAGCAGGCTGTCCACAACGGTGTTGTAAAGGGATTCGATGCGTTTTCTGTTCTGTTCCGCGCGGTAGCGGCTGATCGCCATTGACACACTGTCTGCCAGGCCGGAGAAAAGGACCAGGTCGGTCTGCGAGAACACGTTCTTCATGTCGTAGCTCTGGACCACAAGAACTCCCCATATGCCCTGGGAGTCCCTGAGGGGAACACCCATCCACTGCTCGCTGGGGCTTCCGACAGCCCTGATCTTGCCCTCTTCGATCATCTTCAGGTACTGCTTGTGGTCAACCAGAATGGGTTTGCCGGTGAGTCGTACGTACTCGGTGAGGCTCCCCTTCATGGACTCCCCCCCAACGAATTCCTCTACCCCGTCTTCACCGTCTATCGAGTACGGGAATGAGTAGGTATTGGTATGCCTCTGGTAGAAAGCGAAATACAGGTTGGGGGTATGGATGATCTTCGAGAGCTGGGTGTGTATGAACTCAAGGAGGGCATGGAGGGAATCGGTTCTCACCGTTTCTTCGGCAATTGCGTGAAGCACCGCGTAGATGGACTCGGCTCTCTGCCTTTCCGCCACTTCCTTGAGCAGGAGGTCGTTGGCCCTCTTCAGCTCGGCGGTCTTCGAGTCTATTATGCTGTGGAGGCGGTTCTGAAGCCTCTTAAGGTCTTCCTCGGTCCTTTTCTTCTCGTCTATGTCCAGGGCAACCACCTCGATGTAAACCAGGTTCCCGGCCCGGTCCACCTGGCCGGTGGCGGTAAGGCTCACCCAGAACACTTCACCGTTCTTCCTCTTCCAGCGGGTCTCGAAGCCGTTAACGATCTTTTTCTCCCTGAGCGTTTCCAGAAGGTGGTTGCGGTCATCCACATCGACCCATGTTGCGGTAAGTTCAAGGTTGAATATCTGGTGCTCGTTCTCGTAGCCCAGCATTGAAACGAGGCCGGTGTTCACATAGAGGATGTTACCTCCGACAGCAGCCTTGAAAACCCCCACGGGGGTGTTCCTGTCGAGCCTTTCCAGGCTGTCGGAGCGGTGCATCAGCACTTTCTGAACGAAGAGGAACTCGGTTATGTCCGAGAAGGAGCAGATGTATCTCTTCTCTTCCGCCTCGCCGGTGGCGTACATCTCCACCCTGAACTCGCGCCTGTCATCATGGGTGTTGTAGGCCATGGTGCAGGAACCGTGCCCGTGTTCGATCTCGATGACCATCATCATCTGTGAGAGGAAGTCCTCCCCGCTGACCATGTTGGAGACAAGCTCGTTCAGAGGGAGGGTGTGTCTTTCGGGGAATGTTCTTTCGAAGGAAAGGTTGTGGTCCACATGGTTGAGCCTGTGGTCGTAGACCGCCACTGCAGTGTCTGTGTGTTCCCTAACGAACAGTTCCATGGGATTCATATGGATTCCTCCCTGCAGTAATGTATCACCGGGGGAGGGCGGCAACCAGTCCCCTGGGAAAGCAGGGGACTGGCTGCCTGTTTGATACTCCTACTGGTGGCAGACCTTCCGGGCTATCCTTCTGCCCATGGTAACGTAGATGCACGGTTCAACGATAAGGGTGAGGATAGTTGCCGCTGCAAGGCCGAAGATCACCGTTACCGCCATGGGAGCCCATGACTCTGCGCCTTCTCCGATTCCCAGCGCAAGCGGCAGCATGGCCAGCATTGTGGTAAGCGCGGTCATGAGAATGGGCCGCAGCCTCGTTGTTGCTGCTTCAGTGACGGCATCCTCCAGCGTGGACTTTTTCCGGTACAGGGTCTGGTTGGCGTAGTCCACCATCACGATGCCGTTGTTCACCACAATTCCCGCAAGCATCAGCACCCCGATCAGCGACATGACCGAGAGGGGAGTGCTGGTGATCCAAAGGCCCAGGACCACTCCAATCACCGCCATGGGCACCGTGAAGATTATGATGAAGGGCTCCAGGAGAGACTCGAACTGGCTTGCCATCACCATGTAGACCAGAAGAGCGGCCACCACGATCGCGATACCGAGGTAAAGGAAGGTTTCCTTCTGATCCTTCATCTCACCGCCGTACTCCACCCTGAGGCCGTACTCGTTGTTCTCGTCGACCACCCTCTCCACATCCGCCGCCACCTGATCCAGGCTGCGCCCGGAAACGTCGCAGCTTATGACCACCGACCGCTGCTGATCGGTCCTCATGATGCTGGTGGATATAAGCCTTTCATCGTAGTGGCCGAGGTTAGCCGCGGGCATTCCGGCCACTGAAAGGTAATCGAGTTCCTCCCGGGAGTCCCTGTAGAACTCGGGAACCCTTACCACCACGTTGTACTCGTCCCCGCCTTCCCTGAACACCGTGGTGACGGAGTTGCCGAAGGAGTTGCTTATCTCCCCTGCAACCGTTGTCGGATGCATTCCCTGAACCGCAAGAAGGGTGTAGTCCTGTTTGAAGGTGAGTTCGGGGATCATGTCCTCCATGGATGTCTTCGGCTCCCGTACGCCTTCGACCTCACCCAGGGCTTCGACGATGTTCTCGGATTCCATGGCGAGGATGTCCAGGTCGTCGCCGAAGAGGGTTATCTCAATTGCTCCACCGCCCATGAAGTTGCCCCCTGAAATGTCGTATTCGAAGCTTGGCCAGTCGTCGAGGAGTTCCCTTATACGTTCCTCGTAGTCCTGCTGGCTCAGGGAGCGCTGGGTCCTGGGAACAAGTCGGAACATCATTTCCACTGAATAGGATCCCTTGCCCCCGCCGAAGATAGCGTCGAAGCCCCCGGATGTGCCCACCTGGGTGTACATGGTTATCAGGTCATCATCCTCGAAGAGCTTTACGATCGAGTCCTCCAGAGCAACGGCCATTTCTGTGGTGGTCTCCAGGTCGGTGCCTATTGCCGCCTCCAGCTCGATCCGTATCATCCCCCTGTCATTGGAGGGAATGAACTCCGTTTCAAGACGTGAGGAGAGGCCGAGACTCGCCAGGAAAACGCCCAGTGTGACAAGAAGGGTAAGGAGCCTGTGCTGGAGCACCACCCCCAGAAGAGCGTTATAGCGGTTCTCGAGCTTTTCGAATCCGATCTTGATCCTGTCCCCAAGGGTTCCCTTCTTGTGCACGGGAACAAGCTTATGGGCGAAGGAACTCAGCAGGGGAACCAGGCTCAGGGCAACAAAGAGGGACACTATCAAGCTGAACACGATGGTGAGTACCATCTCCCTGAACAGCTGTCCTGCCAACCCCGGAACGAAGAGGATCGGAACGAACACAGCCAGTGTGGTAAGGGTCGAGGCGGTGATGGCCATTCCCACTTCCCCTGCTCCGTTCACCGCGGCGTCAATGGCGGAGTTCCCCATGGTCCTGTGCCTGTAGATGTTCTCCAGCACAACTATGGAGTTGTCCACCAGCATTCCAACGGCCAGCGCCAGGCCCGCCAGCGATATCATGTTCAGGTCCACATCGAAGTAGTGCATAACCGCGAAGGTGACCACTATGGAAATAGGTATGGCTGAGCCTGCGATGGATGCTCCCCTGGGCGACCTGAGGAAGAAAAGCAGAACTCCGAAGGCCAGCAGGGTTGCTGTGAGCGCGGTGCTTGCCAGGTTGGAGATCGCCTGGGTGATGAAGGTGGACTGGTCGTACATCACATAGGGCACAACCTGCCCCTCGTAGTCCCTTGCGATTCGGTCGAGTTCGCTCTGCACCTCGGCGCAGACGTTCACCGTGTTTGCATCGCTCCTTCTCTGCACGAAGGCGAACAGGGAGGCCTGCTGGTTCATCCGCACTACTTCGGTGATCTCTGATTCACCGTCGATCACATCCGCCACATCCCTGAGGAGGATGGCGCCGGCCTGCCCGTGCCCCACCACCAGCTGCTCAAGGTCCGACAGGGACGTTACACTGGACTCGATTCGAACGTTGATCTTCTCCCCGCCGGATTCCACATTCCCGGCCGGGGTGTCGTTCCTCACCGATGCCAGGGCACCAACCACCTGGCTGATGGAGATGCCGGCGGTTTCCATCCTTGCTGGATCCACCTCAATCTGTATCTCCCGCACGAGCCCGCCGGAAACGGTAACCGAACCCACTCCCTCCTGTCTGGCCAGCCTGGGTTCTATCTCGTCCTCCAGGAGCTTACGCAGTGCGAAGTCGTCCAGGACGGGGCTTGAGAATCCGATGAACATTATCGGCTGCATGGAGGGGTCCAGTGCGAGCACCATGGGATCCGTAGCGTCATCCGGAAGGGCGCCTCCGTATATGTCCAGCTGTCTTCGAATGTCGGTCTCTGCCTGATTTAGACTGTGGCCCCAGTCGAACTCCGCCATTACCACGCTGGCGCCGAGGGAGGAGGTGGAGGTAACCTCCTTGACGTTCTCCACACGGGAGACGGCTTCCTCAAGGTACTTGGTTACGAGCTTTTCCATCTCCTCCGGACCTGAGCCGGTCATGGTGCTTGCAACAATCACCATGGGGAACTCCAGCTTGGGGAAAAGGTCGATGCCAAGCTGGGTCAGCCCGAAGAAACCAACTCCCACGATGAAGATGAAGAGCATGAGGAAGGTTATTCTTCTTCTTACGGAAAGGCTGGAAAGGCTCATCAGTTCACCACTTCCACGGATCCGCCCTCGGTAACGCTGTTCTGCCCCAGCACGATCACCCTGTCACCAGGCTGAAGCCCGGAAACGATCTCGATGTTGCCGTTGTTGGTCATTCCCACGGTGACATCCCGAAGTATCGACCTTCCGTTTTCGACAAGTGCGACCTGGTAGCCGGACCTTGTTCTTCTGAGAACGCTGATGGGAAGGACCATGGCATCGGTCCTGGAATCGGTGATAATGGAGACCCTGCCGGAGAATCCAGGACGGAGGATACCCTCCGGGTCATCGAAGCGAACCTCGGCGGAGACCTGGCCGCTCACCGGATCCACCGAAGGGGAGACCGCCGTGACCACGCCGGGCACGGATGCGTTGTCCATGGCCGGGATGGTAACGTATGCAGGTTGCCCGGTGGCGATGTCGAAGATGTTCGCCTCGGGCAGGAGCACCCTGGCAACCACGCCGCCATTACCGGAGATGGAGAGAAGGGGGGTCTGGCCGCTCATGTTACCGGCCCTGGCCCATACCCTTCCGACCCTGCCGCTGAATGGGGCCGCGATCCAGGCATTGTCCCTGGTGCTGCGGGCCTGGGTGTAGCCTGCCTGGGCCTGTCTCAGCTGAGCTTCTGCGGCCTCGAGGGCAACCCTTACACCCTCGAGCTCCTGCGCGCTGAGAGCACCCGCCTCATAAAGTGTCTGCATTCTGTCGTAATTGGATCTTGCGTTCTCTGCGTTGGCCCGGGCTGCGCTCACGGAGGCAAGAGCGCTGGAGGTCCCGGCGCTTACCTGCTGATCCGTATCCATACGCACAAGTCGCTGGCCGGCTTCGATGGTATCCCCCTCGGCCACCAGAACTTCCTCCACGGTTCCACCCATTGCGGCGTAGATAAGGGCTTCCTGGGCCCCTTCCAGCCTGGCGTTGGCATAAACTTCGGATGAGATGGTGGAGGGTTCCATTATCTGGACCCTGACCCTGACCACCCTTTCCTCTTCCTCTTCGGCTCCCGGCGCTCCGCAGGAGGCCGTGATCAGAATGAAGGCCGCAGCAGCGGCGATGAGACCCTTACTCAGTTTTGCCATGAATGTCCTCCTGAACTTCCATTCCGTTCTCGCTGTCAAATTCTATGTTCGTGTCGGTGCAGGGAGCCGTTCCCGTGCCGCCGTCAATCTCCAGTATCCCCAGTGACCTGGCCAGGTCCGCCTCGGCGGTCTTCAGAGAATAAAGAGCTGAAGCGTAGTTGCTCCGAGCCTGGGTCAGGGCCAGGAAGGCTCCGTCCATGTCAAGTCTCGTTATGAGTCCGGCTTCATATGAGATCCGGGCTATCTCGGCTGCTTCCTCGGCCTGCCCAACGGTGAACTCTGCGCTTTCAACCGTTTCACGGGCCTGCTCAAGGGCGTTCCAGGATGCGACCAGCCCCAGGGATGCGTAGTTCTCTATGTCGTCAGCCTGGGCATATCAGGCCAGTCGCTGATACCTTGCGGACCTGTAGTCGCTGTAATCGTTCAGCCCGTTGAAAATGGGGATCTGGATGGAGGCGGAAGTGGTCCAGTTCCTGGAGTAATCCTCACCGGTGATCTCGGCTATGTCGTCTATGGATGCCTGATAGGAATAGTTCGTCTGGAAGACCAGCTGGGGAGCGAATCCTGCGGCGGCGAGGTTTACTCCGGCGTCTCCCATCTCACGTATCTGAACCGCAGTTTCCAGTTCCGGGCTGTTCCGCTCCATTATTGCCCTGGCCTCTTCCAGTGTCCGGGGAAGCTCCACCGGGAAAGGATCACAGAGGTCTCCCTCAATGGTAACCGGATGGTCCTGCCGGAAACCGAGACTTACAGCGAACGCTGAAAGTGCGTTCTGGAACCCGGCTTCCGCGGCAATGGAGTCCGGCCGCCTGTTCTCGTAGGCCACCTGGCTCTGCAGGAGCTCGAACCGGCTGATGGTACCCGCCTCGTGGCGCTGCAGCGCAAGGCGGTAGCCCTCGAGGGCTATCTCGGAGGCCTCCGTTGCCACGTCCCTCATCATACCGGTCATCAGAACGCCGTAGAAAGACCCTATCACATCTGCAACGGCATCCTGTTCAACCGCTGTGAGGGATGTTTCCGACATGTTCCTGGCGGTCCCCGCCATGGAGGCCCCAGCAGGTCCCTGAAGGACAAGGGGCAGAGTTGCGGATACGCCGTAGGAAGACGCCCACTCGCTCCCCATGGGGATGGAACCCAATCCGGGGATGGTCATTTCCTGAACGTCGTGACTCTTCTGGTAGGCCAGGGAGAAATTCACCTGGGGAAGGAACCAGGTCCTTGCGGCGGTGTGTTCCCACTCGGCGCTGCTGAGATCGTTCCTGGCGGCTATAACGTCGCCCCTTCTGCTCAGTGCGGTGTTCACAGCTTCTTCAAGGGTGAATGAGTGCGCACCGGCAAGAACGATGATCGCGGGCATGATTACGAATAGTCTTCTCATCGGGAAGCCCTTTCTCCAGTTCCTATGCCGTCAAAGACCATGTTTACGATCCTTGCGGCCACATCTTCCGGATCCATCTGTTTGAAAAATTCGATCCCTTTAACTCGAAGTGCTCCGTCCAGCAGGGAGTTCATCATTCCCATGGTCAGGTGCAGGTCGGCGTCGGGACTTATCTCTCCGGTTTCTTTCGCCCTGAGGAACACCGGTACCAGTTTGCCGAAGAGGGCGACTATCCTTTCCCGGGACTCCGCTCCGCAGATGGTCTTTGTGGTTGCCATGAGCCTGACCCCGTTGGATACCTCGGGCTGATTCACCGTCTGCCGGATGCGCAGCGCTACTATGTTTTTGAGGGCTTCCCTGAAGGTTATCCCCGGGCGAAGGCAGCTGTTCACCATTTCGCTCAGAGACTCCTCTATGTGCTTCACCAGTTTCTGGTAGAAGCCCACCTTGCTGCCGAAGTAGTAGTAGACCATAGGCTTGGTGACCCCGGCCCTGGCGGCTACTTCATCCATGGAGATCTCTTCAGGCCTCTTCTGGCACAGAATGGCCAGGCCCGCCTCAAGGAGCTTCTGTTGGTTGTTTTTTGGTCTGGGCACCTTTTTTCTCCAATACTTACTTACGAGTAAGTAAAAACATAAGGGGCGTTTTTCGTTCGTCAACCTCTGTCGTTTTATTGTTGTCGCAAATTCCCACCGTTTCAGGCGGGAACCCCTGTGCCCTTTCCGTGTTGTTTTTCATGTAATAGAATTACTGCCATTAATGACGGGGCCTTCGTCCCGTTCCCGGCACAACACCATCAGATCGAAAGGCTAAGCATGACCCTATTCCTTCAGCTATCCATGGTTCTGCTCTCAGTGCAGGCCGCGGACATTCAGTTCAGCCTCGACCCCACCCAGGTTGAGTTCACCGAGTTCATGGGCGAAGAGGCAGTCTACATCCCCGGCGGCGCATCTCCTTTCGAGAACGGCGATCCAGCCCTTCCGGGCATCGGCTATTCCATGGTCATTCCCCAGGGAACCACCCTGGAGGATGTAGAGGTTCAGGTGCTGTCAACCGTGGAGCTCCCCGGAGCCCACCGGATTTCGCCGGTATTATCGATCCCTCTGAATGAGCAGATCCCGGCTGTTATCCCCCACTCCGACAGCTATATAGGGTCATCTTTTCCTTCCTCCCACATACAGGACATGGATACGGGAAACAAGACCGGTTTCCGCATCGCATCCTTTACCTTCGTGCCGTTTTCCTGGGATCCGAATACCGGAAAGCTCACCGTCATCACCGAGGCAACCCTCACTCCGGTGACCGTTTCCGACCCTGCTGCCCCCAGGCTGGCCCTCACCGATCTTCAGATTGAGACCGCATCCCGCGCCCTCTCTGAAATGGTCCAGAATCCTGAAATGCTTCAGAGCTTCGCCCCTGTCTCCATTGGCGAATACGACGGCCCTCCCTGGGTGGTTATAGCCGACGAGTCCCATGAAACCACCCTTCAGCCACTTGTGGACCTCAGGAACGCCACACACGGTGCCCAGTTCGTCTCCACACAGTGGGTCTACGCCAACTACACAGGCCGCGACACCCAGGAGCAGATCAGGAACTATCTCATAGATGCCTACGAGAACCAGGGTCTGGTCTATGCCCTCATAGTAGGCGATTTCGGTGAGACCACCAGGGTTTCCGGGCTCAACATCGGCGGAACGGTGATGAACTCAGTGGCCGATCTTTACTACAGCGACCTCGACGGCGACTGGGATGCCGACGGCGACAACATATTCGGTGAGCTCAACGACGGTCTCGACTACTACAGCGACATCTACACAGGCAGGTACTCCACCGATGTTCCGTCAAGGCTGGCGACCATGGTCAACCGTACCGTCGCCTACGAAACCACCGCCCCCTCGGGCGACTGGCGCAACACAGCCCTTCTGGCAGGGGCGCTGCTCTGGCCTCCATACAGCGGAGAAGCGGTCTGCGATTCCATCAAGCAGCGGATCCCGACCTCCTGGACGATACACGAGCTTTACGAAACCAGCGGCAGCCATCCCAATAACCAGATCGACCTGATCAACGACGGCGTTGCCTACTGCAGCCCCAACGGGCACGGCTTCCAGAGCGGCATCTACTGGTACTACAATCCCCCCACCGACATGATCTCCGCCGCTAACTACACCGACCTTACCAACAACGACATGCCCACCGTCTTCCACTCCATCGCGTGTCTCGCCGGCAACATCCAGAACATCGCCTCCATTGCCGAAAGGCTCATGTTCTGGCCCTCCGGCGGCGCCGTGGCCGTTATGTTCAACTCCGAGAACGGCTGGGGCTCCCCTCCCAACATGGGAGCCAGCGAATGGCTCGAACTCTACTTCGCTATTGTGCTCTTCGAACAGGAAGAGT
>CAYLXG010000002.1:0-45344 GCA_964387445.1 uncultured bacterium | reverse complement strand
GGTACTGGCAGCCTCGAACGACGCCTGAAGCGCAACCGATACCCTCGCACCCCCTTGCGGAGAGCTGTGTTCTCTCCGGGGCTTCCAGGGCCTGTCCTCCCCTTTTTCTGGGGATCGGCGCCGGCGGAACGCTGGAATTCAGCGGGATACTCGCTAAAAGGGCACTTCTGCGGAAGGCCGGAGAGCCCAACTGCGACGGATACCTCAAGGGGCTTGAGCAAAGGGTCACTGAAAGGCTCAACCTGCTGGGTATCGGCCCCCAGGGCTTCGGAGGAAGATGCACCGTGCTGGAGACCAGGATACTCACCGCCCCGTGCCACATGGCTTCGCTTCCGGTAACGGTATGCGTGGAGTGCCACGCCCACAGGACAGCCACATGCGAGATCTGATCCTTCCTGCGGAAGCATGTGTTCTGGAAACCCTGAGGGCTGGAGAGGAACTGCGGCTTACAGGGGTTCTGGCAGCCGCCAGGGACGCGGCCCACGATGCTTTCCTGAAAACGGGTTCCCTGCCCTTCGACCCCGCGGTCATCCCCGTGTACTACATGGGCCCCACCCCGGCCCCCTCCGGAAGGCCCTGCGGTTCATGCGGGCCGACAACCTCTTCAAGAATGGAACCGTTCATCCCATTCATGCTGGAGAGGGGAATGAAGATCGCCATCGGAAAGGGCGGCATGTCCCGGGAAACGAGGAAGCTCTTTCAGGATGCAGGGGCCGTTTACATGGCGGCCGTCGGTGGAGCTGGAGCCCTGGCGGCGGAATCCGTCAGAAGCAGAAGAATAATAGCCATGGAGCACCTTGGCCCGGAGGCGGTATCCCTGATCACCGTTGAGGGTTTCCCGGTGTTCGTTGCCTGGGATCTCCATGGCGGTAACATTTTCAGAAGGACCGGTGGTTTGACATGACTCCAGCAGAAGCGCTTGCGAACATCAGGAACACCCTGGGCGAAGAAGCGGCCAACAGGGCCTCCACCGAGTTCCTGTTCCGTCTTTCACTGGATGCGCACCGCTGGCACGGCGGAAAGATGATGACCATACCCCTGGTCGACCAGGCGGACCTGGGCTGGATGGAAGCCTGGTACACCCCGGGCGTTTCCTCGGTCTCAAGGGCTATAAGGGATGATCAAGGGGTATCTTTCACCCACACCTGCAGGGGCAGGACTGTTGCGGTGGTAAGCGACTCCACCAGGGTACTGGGAGACGGCGACGTCACACCGCCGGGCGGCATGGGGGTCATGGAGGGAAAGGCCCTGATAATGAAACTGCTGGGGGGGGTGGACGCGGTACCGATCTGTCTCGACGTGAAGGGTGATGCCGGGAGACTGGTGGACACCGTGAACGCAATGGCTCCATCCTTCGGCGCGGTGAACCTGGAAGACATCGCCCAGCCCAGGTGCTACACCGTGCTGCAGCGGCTTCAGGAAACCTGTTCGATACCAGTTTGGCACGACGACGCCCAGGGGACCGCCTGCGTGGTGCTCGCCGGGCTCATGAACGCCATGAAGGTCACCGGCAGGAGGATCGGGGACTCGAAGATAGTCCTCTTCGGCGCCGGGGCTTCCAACTCCACCGCCGCAAGGCTGCTCATGGCCGCCGGGGCCGATCCCGGGAAGATGGTCCTCTTCGATTCCAGGGGAGGCCTTCACAAGGGAAGGACAGATGACTTCCAGGGGGAGGAGAGGAGCTGGCACAGGGAACTCTGCAGGGTTACCAATCCCACTTGCATCAACGACATCAGGAAGGCACTGGAGGGAGCCGATGCCCTGATCGCGGCCTCGCGACCCGGACCGGACGTGGTTCACCCCGCCTGGATAAGGAAGATGGCAGAAGGGGCCATAGTTTTCGCCTGCGCCAACCCCGTCCCTGAGATATATCCATCGGACGCACTGGATGCAGGGGCTGCGGTGGTGGCAACCGGCAGGGGCGACTTCCCCAATCAGGTCAACAACTCCCTGGGCTTTCCGGGAATACTCAAGGGTGTCCTGCTCACCGGAGCGGTCTCCATAACCGACCGCATGGCCGTTGCCGCGGCGGAGGCCATAGCGGAGTACGCCGTGCGCGGGGTCATAGGCGCCGGAAGGATCCTGCCGGTGATGAGTGAGACCGGTCTTTATCCATTCGTTGCCGGGAGGGTTGCCGCAAGCGCCCAGGCCTGCGGCGTTGCCAGGTTCCACCCCACGGAGGATGAGGTCGCGTCGAGGGCCGCGTCGGAGATGGAAGCATCCAGGGAAGCCTGGGCCGCGGTGACCGAAACATCCGCGGTGCGTACCTATCCCCCGGACAGGGTGGAGGGGATCATGAAGGAAACCCTGGGGGCGTTTCAGTAAAGCTCGTACCTGGCAAGCCTTCCGTCGAGCCCGCCTGAGTTCAGCTCAAGGCGTTTCGAGGTTCTCAGGCCCACCTTTTTCAGAAGCTTCACGTCACCAACGAACACCCAGGCTTCCGAGCCGCTGCACTTCTGTTTCAGGAAGTCGCCGAACTGGTTCAGAAGGGCGCCGGCGGTTTCCTCGAATATCCTGATGCCGTGGGGGGGGTTAGTGAGGATGAAGGAGTCCCGATAACCCTCCGCTCCCCTCCAGTCCTCCTGCTTCACCTTTACCAGGGAGCCGTCCCTGAACGTGGCCAGGTTGGCCCTGGCGGCCATGACGGCATCCATGGACAGATCGCTGCCGGAGATCAGCCCGGGCTCCAGGGAGACTATCCTGTCGTCGGCCTCCGCTTTGACCTTTTTCCATTCAAGCTTCGAGAAGCCCTCCATCCTGAAGAAACCCCACCTGGTCCTGTAGAAACCGG
The DNA here is from genome assembly GCA_964387445.1 of uncultured bacterium. Lineage (GTDB taxonomy): Bacteria > Fermentibacterota > Fermentibacteria > Fermentibacterales > JCC-6 > Sabulitectum. The sequence goes on along the minus strand of CAYLXG010000002.1, from coordinate 42,553 downwards.
CTGGTATCCTGCAGTGCGCCATGAGGGCTTCGCAGAGAAGGGTGCCGGAGCCGCACATGGGATCGACCAGGGGTCTGCTTCCGTCCCAGCCTGACATTGCAAGGGCCGCCGCGGCGGTGGTCTCCCTCATGGGCGCCTTCACCGTTTCCTTCCTGTAGCCCCTTCTGTGAAGGGCTCCCCCCGAAAGGTCCAGTCTTATCTCGGCCACGGTTCCCCGGACCCGTAGGTCGAGCTTCACGTCGGCATCCCGTCTGTCCACCGACGGTCTCTTGCCGCAGATTTCCCTGAAATGGTCTGCAATGGCGTCCTTGAGCCTCAGGGCCGCCCACTTCGAGTTCTTTATGGACTTCCCGGAGGCCGCCGAACTTATGGAAAAGGTGGAGTTAACCCCGAACAGGTTCTCCCATGGATGCTTCAGCGCTTTGGTGTAGAGTCCGTCGGAGGTGGTGCAGGAGAAACGGGCAAAGGGAAGCAGGAACCTGTCGAAAAGCCTTGAGCAGTAGTTCACCCGCATCGCTCCGCCGGTGTCCGTTTCAAAGAACACGCCCCTGTAAACCGGTTCTATCCTCTCAGCGCCCAGGGTTTTAAGTTCCCCGGCGCCGAGTTCCTCCAGCCCGCCTGATATCTGGCCCAGTATTCTCAAGTTGCGAACTCCAGTATGGCGTCGGCGGTTTCCACAGGGCACTGCCAGGGAAAGCCGTGGCCGGTCTCCATGGCAAGCAGCCTGGAACCCGGGATCGACGCCGCGATGGCCCCGGCGTGGACCGGGGGCGTGATTATGTCGTACCTGCCGGCGATTATCAGCACGGGGCTCCTTACGCTGCGAAGCTTATCCAGACAGCCCTCCCAGGAGGAGATTGCCATGCTCTGGGTTACCAGGCATTCAGCTGGAACGGACCTTTTTACCCTGGGGAAGAACTCCGTAACATCCGGGTGGGCGGCGAGCCATTCAGGGGTGAACATCATTTCCAGCATGGAGGCTGACCACTTTCCCCTGCCGTCTGAAAAATCGTGGGCTTCCTCCGGAGGCGGTGGATAGCCGTTCCCGGCGGGGGGAGCCATGAGCACCACCCTTGACGGGAGATCAGGGTTCTCCGCCAGCATCTCCTGGATCACCGCTGAACCTATCGAGAACCCGATCAGCAGGTCCGGCGGATCCTCCGGGAGGAGTTCCCGGGCGAAGCCGCGTATGGAGGAGCCCAGGCGGGGAAGGGTAACCGTGTCGATGCTGAAACAGGACCCGAGCCTTCCGGTAAAAAGCCCCGGCCAGCAGTCTTCGGTACCTCCAAGACCCGGTATCAGCAGCGCTCTGCTCAAGGGACAAGCCTGTCCCTGAAGGTTTCCAGGGGATTCTCGAGTTCCTTCAACGGTATGAAGACACCCTCTGCGGAAGCAAGAAGGACACCCCCTACAGTGATCGAGCCCTCCGCGGTGATGGAACGGCCCCTGTTCCGGAGGACAGTTCCAGTTACCTCCAGGGGAGTTTCGGTGGGGACCGGCCTGTGGAACTTCACGGTGATCGTACCGGTTACGGTGAGCCATCCGATGGAGGTGCAGGCGTAGACCATGGTCTCGTCGAGGAGGGTGGTGATGATCCCCCCGTGGGCTGCGCCTCTCCAGCCGCTGAAGTGGCCGGGTATCACAGTACGGCAGAGGGATCTTCCGGAACCCTCCTCGATGCTGAACTTAAGCTTAAGCCCCACAGGGTTGTCCAGCCCGCAGGCGAAACAATCGTTGTCGTCCACGATGATGGGGTCCAGGTCAGACAGTATCCTGCTCCTTCCGGGTAAGACGGACTATCTCTTCCCTGAGATCGGGAAACAGAGAGATCAGCTTTTCCCTTGGCGGCATGCTGAAGCCGTCATAGCTGAAACCGGGCATCACGGTGCAGGATGCCAGGGCGAAAGAGTTCTCCTCGGCGACCTCGGCTCCGAACCAGTGGCCGGCGGGTATCACCAGGCAGGGGGTCTCCCCGGCGGGGGCGTCGGTTCCCAGCCTGACCCTCCTGTAGCTGCCGCTGGGGTCGATGATGTGTATGAGAAAGGCTGAACCGTGGTGAAAATGCCAGATCTCGTGGCTGCGGAGGCTGTGGAATGCGGAGAAATCGTTGCCTGTGAGCATGTAGTAGATGACCGTTCCGATGCTGCCGCCTTCCCCGGTCTCCACCGGTGACCTGTAGAACTCCCTGTAGTAGCCGCCTTCAGGGTGGGGAACGAGCCCCAGGGTCTGTATCCAGTCGGTGCTGGTGATCATTGATCTCCCTTTCTTTCGCACCGGATAACATAGCGGTCCGTGATGGCCTTGGAAACACCGCAGGCCGATGGCACTTGCGCCTGGTGTTATGTCTATATTACCTTCAGGTTTCATATTATTCTTTCAGGAGGGTCTTCGAGATGGGTTGTGAAGGCGGCAAGCACCTCTGGACAGCGAGGTTCTACAGAAGCGGCGCCCTTGCGTTCTGGTTCTGCCAGAGCTGCGGGGAAACTGACAGGGAAGTAGAGGATCTCACCGAGCCCCTGGAAGATATGTCGGGTTTCCCCGATGACTTTCCCACGGTGGTCGTCCACGGCGGAAGGCCGGAAGTGCCCCGGGGAGAATGGGCCCTTCCCGACGGTTCCGTTCTCAGGAGGCTGGAACCCGGTTCCGTGGAGTTCCGCGGCCATCCCCTTCCCGGGCTGAAGGATTCCCACAGGTTCGTGCTGGAGATAGCAGGAACAGGGGAGACCAGGGAATACGCCCCTTCCTTCCAGAGGTCCTCCTCCACCGATGACTGCTTCATCCTCACCCGCTATCGAGTGGAAAAGGACAGGCTGGTCAAGTACAGGATCCACTGCTGCTATTACGACGACGACAGATCGGTCCGGATCGACGAGCCCAACGGCAATGCCATCCTTTCCGGTCTCGTTCCCCTGGAATGAGGCGGGAAAATCCTGCAATAGGTATGAGCGGATGCCTTCTGGGCATGTGCGTAAGGTACGACGGATCATCCTGCATTCAACGGGAACTCATTCGAGAACTGGGCGCAAGGGCCAGGCTCGTGCCCTTCTGCCCCGAGCATGAGTGCGGCATGCCCGTTCCCAGGGAGCCCATGGACCTTTTCCGGGTATCCGGCGAAACGAGGCTCATCACGGTGGGAACGGGGAATGACCTTACCGGACAGCTCATGGACTGGGTTGAGAACCGGCTTATGGAAAACCGTCTTTCGGAACTGAAGGGGTTCGTTCTGAAAGCCGGTTCCCCTTCCTGCGGCCTGGGGTCAGCGAGGCTCCATGAAGGGGTCAGCCTTCGAAGGAACGGAACGGGGCTCTTCGCCGGCGCCCTGGCCATGAGGTTCCCGGATATGCCCATGGCCCAGGAGACCGGGCTTGGATCACCGGATGACATAAGCTCATTCATGGACAGGATAGAACTTGCTCAGGGTTGAGGGTCTCACCAAGGTCTTCACCGGGAGGGGCGGCGGGAAGACCGTGGCGGTGAAGGACCTTTCCTTCCACTCCATGCCCGGTGAGATATACGGACTCCTGGGGCCCAACGGGGCTGGAAAGACCACCACCCTCAGATGCCTCTCCACGCTTCTGAAACCAACCGCCGGGAACGCATGGATAGATGACATAAGTGTTCTGGAGCATGGTGAGAGCTTCAGGTCGAGGATCGGCTTTCTCACATCGGACATGAAGCTCGACGGCTATTTCACCCCGGAGTATCTCACCGACTGGTTCGGCCGCCTCAACCGGGTTCCCGGGGAGGTGGTCCGGGAGAGAAGAAAGGCTCTTTTTTCTGAACTCCAGATGGAGGATTTCGCCGGAAGGAGGATAGACGACCTCTCCACCGGCATGAAGCAGAAGACAGCCATCGCCGTCAGCCTGATACACGATCCGGAGGTGATAATCTTCGATGAACCAACCAACGGCCTCGACGTGATAACCTCCAAGGCGGTGACCGATTTCCTCAGGAAAAGGGCTGAGGCGGGGAAGACCATAGTACTTTCCACACACATAATGACAGTTGCCGAAAAGCTCTGCCACCGCTTCGGCATAATCGCCGGCGGGGAGATGAAGGCTGAGGGAACCCTCCAGGAAGTTGCCCCGGGGGGCAACCTCGAAGAGGTTTTCTTCGGTCACATCCTGCCTGGAAGGCCGGGCAATGAAGGGTGATTTCGCGATAATCCTGGGCAAGGAGCTCAGGAGGATATTCACCGACAGGAAACTCATCGTCTTCCTGGTGGTGATACCCATGGTCCTGCTACCGCTGATCTACACCTTCATGGGCAGGGCGAACCGGTCAAGGATGGCCGACATAGAGGACTTCACCCCTGGGGTGGCGGTGTTCATGCCCCGAAGTCCCTCCGGGGAAGCCGCAGAGATCCTATCTGCCCTGGAATCCGCCGATTTCAGGGTTTCGCTGCTGGATGAGGGCGAAGTGGAGACGGCGAAGACCATGGTCTCCTCCCGGGAGCTGGAACTGGTGGTGGAGCTGCCAGGAGACGAGCTTCCCGGCGAGGTTGCCGTTTTTCACAATTCCACCTCCGACTACTCCAGGACCGCCATGGAGGAGTTCACCATCATTGCAGGGGCGGTGAACGATTCCCTTGTAAGGGAAAGGGTGGCCGGTTACGGTCTTCCCCCGGGGATACTGACCGCTGTGAGCATCAACTCGGGGGGTGATCCCGGGATGTACGATCTGGCCCGGGAGGGAGACCTCATGGGCAAGATCATAGGTATGATGGTACCGTTCTTCATTGTGATATACCTTTTCGCAAACGCAATGAAGGTGGGCCTGGACACAGTGGCGGGGGAGAAGGAACGGGGAACCCTGGCAACGCTCCTGGTGAACAGGGTCGGCAGGGTGTCCATCGTAATGGGAAAGATGCTGTCGGTAATGGTGGCCGCAATAGTCGGAGCGCTGAGTTCCATGGCAGGTCTGAAGATAGCCTCCAGGCAGATAATCGACCTTTTCAGCGGCCCCGGGGAGGTTCCCGGGGGCTATGCCATGACCGCGACGGATCTCCTTCTGTTCGCCGTGGTGGTGATTCCGCTGGCGATACTTGTGGCCAGCGTGGTCATGGCTGTCTCCACCTTTGCCAGGAACGTGAAGGAGGGTCAGGGAATGATCACCCCGGTGTACATCGCCGTTATGGTCATAGGAACCACATCGATGCAGTCCGGTGACGTGCCGCCCAGGTGGATGACCCTCGTTCCCGTTTTCAGCTCCCTCACTGTGATGAAGCAGATATTCATGGACGCCGCCGCCTGGGATCAGGCACTCTTTGCAGGGGCTTCCAGCCTGCTGCTCTCCTCGGTACTCATCCTTCTGACCGTGAGGATGTTCAACGACGAAAGGATCCTTTTCAGACTGTGAACGCTGACGGACCTCACGAAGACTCCTGGGAAGTTGCTCCCAGGGAAAGCCTCGAGCTTGAGTGGAGAATACAGCACATACAGCACCTTGAAGGGCTGAAGGTCCTCACCGGCGGCATAGCCAACGACCTGAACAACCTTCTTCTGACCATAGGCGGTAACGCGGACATCATCATGTCCGCTCCCGGTATCTGCGAAGAGACGCGCAGCAGGCTTTCAAGGATACGGAAGGCCGTGAGGAACGCCTCTTCCCTCACTTTTCAGATGCTCTCCTACATCGGCAGGGGAGACATGGTGATGGAAAACCTGAACCTGAAGAGGATCATCTCGGAAACGGAAAAGATGATGCGGCTTGCTCCTGAGAAAAGGGCGGTCCTGGAGTTCGATCTGGATGAGGTTCCTCCTGTGAGGGGCGATGTTTCCCAGATGATCCGGCTCGTGATCAACATGATAGCCAACTCCTCGGAGATCACCTGCTCAGGCACCGGAACCGTCGGGATATCACTCCTTCACCAGGAAGAGGCCGGCAGGGTCGTCATCGAGGTCCGGGACAGGGGATGCGGCCTGGACAGGGACACCCTCAATACCCTCTTCGGTTCCTGCTTCCACACCGGAGATTCCGGAAGGGGGCTGGGAATGGCCGGCGCCCTGGAACTCATACGGAACAATCTGGGTTCCATCGAGGTGGACTACCCACGCAGGGGCGAGGGTTCGGTAACGGTCTCATTCCCCGTCTCACCGGAGCATGATCCCTCCGAGAATGAGTGCAGAGCAGAACCCGGGGCATCCCCGGGATCGGTGATCATGGTGGTGGACGACGACCCATGGGTCCTGGACACCGTGGAGGAGATGCTCGCATCCATGGGCCACCGGGTCCTCCGGGCATCCGACGGATGCCGGGCGGTGGAGCTGATGAGGAACGCCGCGGTGAAGATAGACTGCGCCATACTGGACCTCAACATGCCCGACCTGAACGGAAGGCAGACCTTCTCCATCCTCAGGGAGATGGATCCCGGACTTCAGGTGATACTCTCCAGCGGCTTCATAGGCGCCGAGGACACCAGAGAGCTCAGTGACATAGGCATAGGCGGGTTCCTGCAGAAGCCCTTCGACATACAGGGGCTGGGCCGGGTCCTGCACACGGTACTGAGAGGAAGTGATCAACATGAAAGAAATTAAGCCTGAAGAGTTCGCGGCCAGACCGGTGGACCTGTGGAAGAACCGCTGGCTCCTCCTCACCTCGGGAACAATGGAGGACTGCAACATGATGACCGTGGCCTGGGGCTCCATCGGATGCATGTGGAACAGGCCCTTCGCCCAGATCGTCGTCAGACCCCAGAGACACACGCTGAGTTACATTGAGAGATCGGACAGTTTCACCCTCTGCGCATTTCCCCAAAGCCGCAGGAAGGACCTTCAGCACCTGGGAACGGTTTCCGGCAGGGATCGGGACAAACTGGCCGAGACTGACCTTACACTGAAGCCTTCTGAATCGGTTCTTTCTCCATGCTACCATGAAGCCGACCTGATCCTGGAGTGCAGGAAGATCTACCGGCAGCCCATGGATCCCTCCGGTTTCATCACCGATGCAGGAGAACGAGCCTATCCCGAGAAGGATTATCACGTGATCTTCTACGGGGAGATACTCAGGGTGTTCCAGGACTGACCGCGGTAACATTCCCCCTCTTCAGGTTGTATCTTCGGGTATGCTTTCTCATCTTTCCATCCTGCTCTCGATGCAGCTCCGGGGTTTCGCCGGCGGCGTGGCGGAGGAATGGAAGAGCAACCGGCTGAAGCTCATTGCAGGGGTTATCACCCTTGGCGTCATGGCCTATGTGTTCTATCACCTTTTCGTAGTTCTTTTCGCCTACCTGGCTTCCCTGGACCAGGATCTCTACGGTTTCGGGACCGCACTGGCTTCAAGGCTTTTCGGCATGGCTCTCCTTGCCTTCGGGGTGTTCGTGGGCGTCAGTTCGCTCATCACCGGGAACAACTCCCTCTACAGGTCTCCCAGGGTGACCCTGCTGCTGGCCTCCTCCGCCGACCATCGGTCCCTGGCGGTGTCCGCCGTTCTCGAGAGCTGGTTCAATGCAGGGTGGACGATGCTCCTCATGGGCTATCCCATCCTGCTGGCCTTCACCAGGGGGCTGGCCTTCACCGAGGTCCATCCATCAGCGGGATTCCTTCTCTACCCCTTCATGCTCCTGGCATGGGTCTCCATAGGGACGATCGTAACGGTCCTGCTTTCAAGGCTGGGAGGAATGACCGGCTGGAAGCTGTTCGGAGGCATTGCCATAATTGCCGGAAGCGGAGCACTCTTCTTCTTCGCCAGCGGAACCAGCGACCAGCTTGTGATAGAAGAGGTCCCGGGGATGCAGCTGGGCGGTCTTCAGCAGTTCGTTTCAGGGCTCCCCGGACAGACAGGCGGCTACTGGCCCCATGCCCTTTTCCTCAGGGCCATGGTCCAGGGAAGCATGTCCTCCGGTCTGCTGCTTGCCGCCCAGTCACTTATCCTTGCCGCCGCCGCCCTTTCCTTCGCCTCCGTGGGGTACCTCAAGGCCTGGAACCGGTCTGCGGCGATCTCCGCCAGGTATCAGTCCCCTCTTTTCTTCAGGGGGGGCGGAAGGGCTTCCACAGTGTTTCAGAAGGACCTCCTGGTCTTTCTCAGGGATCCTGTGCAGTGGAGCCAGCTTGGGATACTGGCGGGTATGTTCAGCATATATGTGATCAACCTCAGCAGGTTTCCCATAGACTTCGGGAACCCTTACTGGCTTGCGGTGGGTGTTTTCATCAACATCTCATTCAGCGCCTTCGTCACCGCCACGATGATGGTCAGGTTCGCCTTTCCCGCCCCCAGCATGGAAGCTCCAGGGTTCCATTCGATGATACAGCTCCCGGGGGGCAGAGAGCTTCTCTACAGATCCAAGTGGACCCAGACCCTCCTACTTTCGGTGATACCCGCCAGCGTTCTTGCATGGCTCTCCAGCAGGAGCATCGGCGCGGGGACCCTTCTTCAGATAGAGTCGGTGGCCTGCATTTTCATCACCGCCTTCGTTCTTTCCACCGTGAACATATCAATGGGCTGCCTTTTCCTCAGAAAGGGCGCAGGGAGCGCAGTGGGACTCTCCAGCGGCCAGGGAGGCATCATCACCGCTTTCGTTTCGGTGGCCTTCGTTCTCTTCATAGTTACCGTGCTCTCCGTGGTTACCAGAAGGTACATGACCGACAACTTCACCGAGGCCATGCTGGCCGAGCCGGTGTGGTACTCCATCATGCTGCTGATGATACCGGTGGGAGGGCTTGTCAGCGTGATCATGTACAGGGCCGGAATGGACAACCTCAGGAAGAGGGTGTTCTGATGACAATAGTTGCCCTTGACTACGGAAGGAAGAGGACCGGCACCGCCATCCTTCTCGGGGGGCTGGTCCTTCCAGGAGAGCCTGTACTGGGAGGATGGGGCGAAATAATCCTCAGGCTGGAAGAACTTTCCGAAAGGCACGGTGAACTGATGGTGATCCTGGGCCTTCCCCTCTCGGCCCTGGGCAGGACCACTGAACTGTGCGGGGAGGTGAAGGCCCTGGCTGCCCGTATTAAGGAAGCGGGCCATGAGGTCGCAACGGTGAACGAAGCCGGATCCACCGCCTCGGCGGCTGCCCTGATGGGCGGCAGGGACAGGAAGGGCAGGTTGGATTCCGTGGCTGCGTGCACCATTCTCCAGAGGTATCTGGACGAAAGGCGGAAATGAGGAAGATCGTTTGGGTTGCACTGCTGATCCTTTTTGCTGCCGCGGGCGGGTTAAGGCTGTTCAGCTGGCTGGGTTCTCCCCCTGGAACAGGAAGGGTGCAGGAGTTCACCCTTGAGAGGGGCTGGGGTGCCCGGAGGACCGCATCGGCTCTGCAGGACAGCGGAATGGTCAGGAACGAATGGATGTTCCTGCTGGAGTACAGGCGCAGTTTCCAGGAAGCCCCGCTCCTGGCGGGGCGGTACCTTCTTTCCGATACCATGACCACTCATGGGATACTGGAGGTCCTCACCTCCGGAAGGGTAATACCCGAGCCCACCACATGGATAACCCTGCCCCCGGGACTCAGGCTGGAGGAAAGCCTGGGGATCATATCCGATTCCATGGGATTTCCGGTGGAGGATCTCCAGGCCCTTGCGGGGGATCCCGAGTTCCTGGAGGCCATGGGGGTGCCCTGTCTGGAGGGGTACCTCTATCCGGAGACCTACGAGTTCGCCGATACCCTTCCAGCATGGGCGGTGCTGAACAGGATCGTGGCCACCGGGCAGAGCGTCATGGACGGAAACTGGGTACAGGCGGTGGAGGAGCAGGGGCTTACCCCCTTCCAGGGTGTGATCCTGGCCTCCATAGTGGAGAGGGAGGCGGCCGCCGACCTGGAACGGGACAAGATCGCCGGTGTCTTCCTTAACAGGCTCCGGACAGGAATGCGGCTGGAGAGCTGCGCCACGGTTCAGTTCGCCCTGGAGGTGGAAAGCCCCTACAACACCTACCGGCACCAGGGGCTGCCCCCCGGGCCTATCTGCTCCCCGGGAGAGGCATCCCTGGCAGCGGCGGCGGAACCCGACACCGCAGGGGGTTTCCTTTTCTTCGTGAGCAGGGGGGACGGTTCAGGGGAACACCTCTTTGCCACCACCGCCGCCGGGCACGCCAGGAACATCGATTCGGTGAGGTAGTTCTTATTGACGCGGGCAATCGCAGTGCATAGGTATGATATTCATGGTTGCAGTTTCGGTTCGAGTAACAAGCCTGGGAGGGTGAACATGAGTGAAGGCAGAGAACTCAACTTCCTGGAAAAGGCCATAAGGATCATTCCGGGATACAAGGGTTACAAGAGGAAAGAGGAGAGGAGGGACAACGACGCCCTCTTCCGTTCCATGCTGGCCAGCAGGCTCGAGGGGCTGAACGAGATGGCCACCTCAGGTCTGGCAGATCTCAAGGGTCCCGCCGCCCTGCAGGCCGCGTCAGGTTTCGACAGGCTCACCAAGAGGCTGGAGAAGGCCGCGGACATGGTCCGCTTCGCCTCCAGGGGCTACAGGGGCTGGTTCGACATGCACAAGGTGCAGGAGGAGGAGCTCGACAAGCTCTACGAGTTCGACTGCAGCCTTGCCGAGGACACCGACAGGCTTCAGGAGGATTTCCAGGCCCTGGGCAATGCGGTGGATTCGGGAGCCGGGATACAGGAAGCGCTAAAGGTGGCCCTGGAAGGCCTCGACGGCTTCATTCACAAACTGGAGGGTCGCAGCTCTCTCATGGTTGACCTTCAGAACAACACACCGATCGATTAGGAGGTTGATCCATGTTCAAGCGACCTGAGATAATCGAGTTCCTGGACAACACCGGCAAGGAGATAGTTCACAGGGTCCCCGAGAACGGTTCCGGCGAGTTCAGGCTGGGCAGCCAGTGCGTTGTCAGGGAGAGCCAGGAGGCCGTTTTCTACCGCGACGGCAAGGCGATGGACGTCCTCGGCCCCGGCAGGCATACCCTTACCACCCAGAACATCCCTCTTCTGGCCGGTCTTGTGGACATGGCCTTCTCCGGGGAGGGTACACCCTTCAGGGCTGAGGTCTACTATGTGAACAAGAAAACGTTCACCGACATGAAATGGGGCACCAAGGAGCCTATCCCATTCAGGGACAAGGAACTGGCAATGGTAAGGCTTCGTGCCTTCGGCAACTTCTCCATGAAGGTATCCGACAGCCAGCTGTTCGTGAACAAGCTGGTCGGCACCGAGGGAAGGTTCTCCACCGGGGATATCGAAGGCTTCCTTAAGAACATGATCATAAGCAGGCTCACCGACCTTCTCGGGGAAACCATAGAAACGGTGTTCGACCTCCCGGCATACTACGACGAGATAGGCACCCTGGCAAAGAGCCGTTTTGCCGACGATTTCGGCAAGTACGGCATTCAGCTGGTGGATTTCTACATAAGCGCCATCACGCCTCCTGAAGAGGTTCAGAAGAGGATAGACGAGAGAAGCTCCATGGCGGCGGTGGGGGACATCGACGCCTACATGAGGTTCAAGACTGCCACCGCAATGGGCGATGCCGCCACCGCCGGAGGCGGAGGCGCCGCCGGAGCCGGCGTGGGAATGGGAGCCGGCCTGGGTATGGGAATGGCCATGGCCAACCAGATGGGCGCGGCGATGAACAGGAATACCGGAGGCGGAGGTGGAGGCGGAGCAGCAGCGGCGGCTTCCGTTACCTGCCCTTCCTGCGGCAAGTCCGTACCCGAGGGCAAGTTCTGCCCGGAATGCGGCAAGCCCATGGCCGAGGCATGCGCCGCCTGCGGCAAGCCCATGCCCGCGGGAAGCAAGTTCTGTCCCAGCTGCGGAGCCAAGGCCGGAGCAGGGGTGAAATGCGAATGCGGTGCCGATGTTCCGGCGGGAAGCAAGTTCTGCCCGGATTGCGGAAAAAAGGTTGATTAGAGAAAGCCTTACGGTCCATGGCCTGCTGAAGAAGTGGGCCATGGAGATACCCGACAAAACGGCCATCATCGACGGAGAGAGCTCCCTTACCTTCGCCCAGTGGCACCGGGCTTCGGAGCATCTGGCGGGAAGGCTGCAGAATGCCGGCGTGGAGAAGGACACCCTCGTGGGGGTTCAGGCCGAACGGAACTGCGGTCTGCCGGTGGCCTTCACCGCGGTATCCAAGGTCGGCGCCAGGTTCATGGGGCTGAACCCCGGGTGGCTCTCCGAAGACAGGGAGATGGTCTTCACCCGGTGGCTCAAGAGGTTCATACTCTGCTGGGAGGGCATGGATTCCCAGGGGTGGAAGGCGAGCACGCTGCTGCCCTTCAGCAGGAACGATCTCATCTCTCCGGCCCTTTCAACAACGGGCAATCCCCAGGTGGACATCTTCGACGACTTCTACATGAACGTCACCAGCGGCACCACAGGTCTGCCCAAGGTCGCGGTGAGCACCCACAGGGAGCTCATGGTGAACACCGCTGCCGTCTGCGAGACCCTCGGTCTCACCGAAGACGACGTTCTGATGTCCCTCTTCGGAGTGATCGGCCATCCCCACGAGATATTCATGAGGGGTCTGTATCTCGGCGCCACCACCGTGCTGGAGCCCTCCGTGTTCCCCAGGGAGCATTTGAGCATGATAAGGGAACACAGGGTAACATTCCTCATGGGTCTTCCCCCCCAGCTGGACTCGCTGAGCAGGCTGGTCAGGAGGGAGGACGCCGACATCTCAAGTCTCAGGATCGTGGAAGCCGGGGGAATGAAGGTTACCGACGGCTTCCTCGGTTCTTTCCACGGCAGAACCGGCATAAGCGTTACTCCCGTCTGGGGAAGCACCGAAACATCAGGGGTCGTTCTGGTTGGAGAGCCTGGCATAGAAGGCTTCGCGAAGGTAGTGAGCGGATACAGCGTACAGCTCCGCGGGGACCAAGGCGAGGTGGAGGGCGACGGAAGGGGAGAACTCTGGGTCGCCGGCGAGGGAATAGTCAACCGCTACCTGGGTGAACGATCCGATGCTTCGGAGATCCTGGTGGAGGGCTGGTACAGGACCGGCGATATCTTCACCAGGAAGAATGGTCGTCTCTACTTCACAGGCAGAAGGGGCGGGCTGATAAAGGCCTCCGGGCTTAAGGTCTACCCCAGCGAGGTGGAGCTGGCGATACTTAAGCACCCGGCGGTGAGGGATGTGTGCGTCGTGGGCGAGGATATCCCCGGCAGGGGGGAGGCTCCGGTGGCCTATGTGGTCCTCAGGGGCGGAGAGGAACTTTCGGCTTCCGATCTCAGGAGCTTCCTGGCAGGGGTCCTTGAGGATTTCAAGATGCCCAGGAAGTACAATTTCGTCCTTGGCCTGCCCAGAACGGTTTCCGGCAAACTCGACCGTTCCCGAATTGGGAAGGAAGACATAGAGCCGGACTACAGGTCTGAGCTGCTGAGGCTCGACGTGGATCTGGTGAAACTGCTTAACGCGAGAGCGGAACTCATGGACATGATAGATGCGGGATTCAATCCCAACTGGGTGGAGGAGCAGATCAACAACGCGATGGGGCACAACCCCGGTCCCCTTTCCGACAGCACCGTGCGTGAGGTGGTGAGGAACATCATGAACACTCTGGGGAAGGGGTAGAATGCAGATCAGGCAGATAACCGTGGGCAATGCCGTATTCGGAGGTCCCCGAGTGGTCCTGATCGCAGGACCCTGTTCCGTGGAGAACGAGGATATGGCCATGAGGACCGCGGAGGCAGTTGCAGCCGCCGGCGGCGGAGTGCTCAGGGGAGGTTCATGGAAACCCAGGACTTCCCCGTATTCTTTCCAGGGGCTCGGCGAGGAGGCCCTGAGGATCCTCCGCAGGGCGGGTGACGAGTTCGGGCTTCCGGTGGTTACCGAAGTTATGTCGCCGGAGCAGATAGAGGTGGCCCGGGAGTATGTTGACATGCTTCAGGTGGGTGCCAGGAACATGCACAACTTCATACTGCTGAGTGAAATGGGCAGAAGCGGGATGCCTATCCTTCTCAAGAGGGGATTCATGGCAACGGTGGAGGAGTGGCTTCTGGCCGCCGAGTACATACTCAAGGAGGGGAACGAGCAGGTGGTCCTCTGCGAACGGGGTATCCGGACCTTCGAGAACTGGACCAGAGCCACCCTTGATGTGAGTTCCATTCCCCTTGCAAGGGACTCGATAGGTCTGCCGGTGGTGGTGGATCCATGCCACGCAGCCGGCCGGAGGGACCTGATACTTCCCCTTTCCATGGCCGGCCTGGGAGCCGGTGCCGACGGAGTTATGGTGGAGGTCCATCCGGATCCCGACAAGGCGCTTTCCGACGGCGGGCAGTCCCTGTCCCTGGAGGAGTTCGCTCAATTCGCCGCAAGTGTAACCCGGGCGGGGGAGTCCCCCTGCCGGTTCCAGGAAAGAATCAGGAGGTAGACAGTGCACATTGGAATACTCACCGGCGGCGGTGATGCTCCCGGTCTGAACGCTGTAATAAGGGGTGTGGTGGTAAAAGCCGAGGCGGACGGCCACAGGGTCACCGGCTTCCTCCGGGGATGGAAGGGGGCCATGGAAAATGAAACGGTTCCCCTGGACAGGGAGGCGGTCCGGGACATTCACACCCTGGGCGGGACCATTCTCTTCTCATCCAGGACCAACCCCAGGAAGACGGAGAACGGTTTCGAGAAGATAAAGGGCACCCTGGATGACAAGGGGATAGACGTTCCCGTGGCCGAGGGCGGCGAGGACACCCTGGGCGTTGCCGACATACGTGCGGGAATGGGCGTCTCCGTAGTCGGGGTTCCGAAAACGATAGACAACGACCTTTCCGCCACGGACTGCACCTTCGGCTTCGATTCCGCCATCAACTACGTAATGGATGCCCTGGACAAGCTGAAGACCACCGCGAAGAGCCACGAAAGGGTCATGGTGGTGGAGATCATGGGTAGACACGCCGGCTGGATGGCCCTCCACGGAGGCATCGCAGGCGGCGCCCACGTTATCCTGACCCCGGAGAAGGAGTTCGATACCGATAAAGTCTGCAGGATCCTTCAGAAGCGTTACGAAGAGGGCAGAAGGTATGCCATCGTTGCGGTGGCCGAAGGGGCCATAGATCCATCCCTGGCCAGGCACGTTTACCATTCCGCAGAGAAGGACGCCTTCGGGCATGTCCAGCTGGGCACTGGGATCGGTATTGGAGAGGTGCTCAAGAACGAGATACAGGACCGGACCGGCCTGGAGACCAGGCACGTGGTCCTGGGGCATGTCCAGAGGGGGGGGAGCCCCTCCGCCTTCGACAGGGTGCTGGGAACAAGGCTGGGGGTCAAGGCAGTGGAGTCAGGTGAAAACCGGAAAATGGCTGCCCTCAGGGGAACATCTGTGGTAGCCGCCGATCTCTCCGAGGCCGTTGGAACCCTGAAGACCGTTCCGGTGGACGAGATAGAAAAAGCAGAACTGTTCTTTGGATGACAGGAGGAAAGCATGTCAGCGAAGATAGCGATAAACGGATTCGGCAGGATAGGCAGGCTGGTCTACAGACGGGCCCTTGAGCACAGTGACATCGACGTGGTCGCCGTTAACGACCTCACCGATCCCGGTATGCTCGCCCACCTTCTGAAGTACGATTCCGTCCACGGCAGGTTCCCCGGTGAAGTAGAGGTGAAGGGCGACACGATACATGCCGGGGGAGACAGCTTCAGGGTATTCAGCGAACCCGACCCTTCGAAGCTTCCCTGGAAGGAAATGGGTGTGGACATCGTGGTTGAAGCCACCGGTTTCTTCAGGACAAGGGAAAAGGCAGCCCTGCATATCGAAGCCGGTGCGAAGAAGGTCATGATCAGCGCTCCCGCAAAGGGCAGTCCAGGTGCTGACCTGACGGTGGTTTACGGAGTCAACTGCGACCTTTACGACCCGGCGAAGCACCATGTGATCAGCACCGCCAGCTGCACCACCAACTGCCTTGCCCCCGTTGCCAAGGTGCTGGATGACGCCTTCGGAATCGAATCGGGAATAATGACCACCATCCATGCTTACACCAACGACCAGAGAATACTCGACCTGCCCCACAGCGACATGAGGAGGGCCAGGGCGGCGGCGATGAACGTCGTTCCCACCACCACCGGGGCGGCAGCCGCTGTTTCACTGGTGATCCCCAGGCTCAAGGGAAAGCTCGACGGCATGGCGGTGAGGGTCCCGGTGCCCGACGGCTCGCTGGTGGACCTGGTGTGCAACCTGAGCTCCGATGCCACCGAAGAGGCTGTGAACGCCGCCATGAAGAAGGCTGCTGAAACCTCACTTAAGGGCATCCTTCAGTACACCGAGGAGCCGCTGGTCTCCACCGATGTCATCGGCAACCCCCACAGCAGCATCTTCGACGCCGGGATAACCAAGATGATAGGTCCCAGGCTGGTGAAGGTCCTTTCCTGGTACGACAACGAGTACGGCTACTCCAGCCGCATGGTGGACATGATGGCAAAAATGGCGGACAGGGGACTCTGAGATGAGATATCCCTCCATCAGAGACCTGAAGACCGGGGGGAAACGGATATTCCTCCGGGCGGACCTGAACGTTCCCATCGAGGACGGGGTCGTTCTCGACGACACCAGGATACGCTCTGTGCTGAGGACCATAAGGCATCTCATCGAGCAGGGCTCCCCCATAGTCCTGGCTTCCCACCTGGGCCGGCCGGACGGCAAGCCAGATCCCAGGTACAGCATGAAACCCGTTGCCGTGAAGCTCAGGGAAATGCTCAGCGAGACCAGGATACTCTTCGCCCAGGACTGCATGGGGAAAAGGGTGGAAGCCATGGCCGCGGGGCTGGCCCCCGGGGAGATACTGGTCCTGGAGAACCTCAGGTTCCATCCCGAGGAGGAAGCCAACGACAGGGACTTCGCCGCCAGCCTGGCCGCCCTGGGCGACATCTATGTAAACGACGCATTCGGAACCAGCCACAGGGAGCACGCTTCCATGGTGGGCATTCCCGAGATCCTTGGAGGCGGATACGTGGGTTTCCTCGTGGAGAAGGAACTCAGGGTCTTCGGTGAGCTCATCGCGCACCCGAGGAAGCCCTATACGGTGATCCTCGGAGGGGTCAAGGTAAGCGACAAGGTGGCCCTGATCGAACACGTCCTTCCCAAGCTGGACAACCTCATCGTAGGCGGAGCCATGGCATTCACCTTCTACAGGGCCATGGGCCTGGAAACAGGAAAGAGCATAGTGGAGGAGGACCGGGTGCAGACCGCCGGCGATATCCTCAAGGCCGCCGAGAGCAGGGGGGTCAGGATACTGCTTCCCGTGGATATAGTCTGCGCCGCATCACCGGAAGACACCAAAGGGGCCAGGGCATACCCCCATGACCGGCTTCCGCCGGACATGGCAGGCTTCGACATAGGCCCAGAGACCATAGAGCTCTTCAGAACCACCGTTATGGAGAGCAGGACGATAGTCTGGAACGGGCCCATGGGGCTCTTCGAGGTCCCCCCCTTCGACGTGGGTACCAGGAAACTGGCGGCCTGCATGGCAGATGCCACCAGCTTCGGTTCAGACGCGGTGGTGGGAGGGGGCGACAGCATGCGCGCAGTGAGGGAGGCGGGCGTTGCCGACCAGATCACCCATGTGTCAACCGGCGGCGGGGCTTCCCTGAAGCTGCTTCAGGGGGAGGAGCTGCCAGCCCTCGAGCACCTGAGGATAGACGGGGTGAAGCCCTTCGTGGGGGCCAACTGGAAGATGAACGGCACCTACGAGTCGGGAATGGACTGGCTCACCGCCATGGACGAGTGCAACATCAACTATTTCGGCGCCGATGTTGCTCTTTTCGCCCCTTTCACCCTGATGCGTTCCTTCGCTCCCCTGGCGGACAAGGCCGGGATAGCCCTGGGGGCCCAGGACATCTTCTGGGAGGAGGAGGGAGCATACACCGGGGAGATAAGTTCCCGGATGCTCCAGGAAGCAGGATGCTCCTGGTTCCTGGCCGGCCACAGCGAGAGGCGGCACCTTATCGGAGAAGGTGACACCATAGTCAGAAAGAAACTGGAAGCCGGGCTGAACGCGGGCCTCTGCGGAGTTCTCTGTGTTGGAGAGCTTCTGGAAGAGAGGGAAGAGGGCAGGACCGAAGAGGTGGTGAAGGGGCAGATACGCTCCGCCCTTGAAGGCCTGGACTGCGCTTCTCCCTACAATCTTGTCATCGCCTACGAGCCAGTATGGGCCATAGGCACCGGCAGAACGGCAACCCCCTCTGAAGCCCAGAGGATGCACGCCCTGATACGGGAGTGGGTCGCCGATGCCGCAGGGGAGGACTTCGCCGCGGCGCTGAGGATCATCTACGGTGGAAGCGTGAAACCGGAGAACGCCAGGGAGATCATGAAGTCTCCCGATGTGAACGGAGCACTGGTGGGAGGCGCCAGTCTGAAGGCCGACGGATTCATAGAGATAGTGGCGGAATCCCGCTGAAGACCAGAAGAACGGGGGAAGGATACCGGTTCCTTCCCCCTATCCCGGAGCAGTCCTGAGAATAATAACCTATTTTGTCGCCCTCCTTCTCTTCGCCTCCATGGAGGTATTCAGCAAGCCCCTCATGGGAACCGTGGACCCCATGGTGCTCACCTTCTGGAGGTTTGCCTGCGGGCTCGCCGTAGTGGGTTCCTTCATGGCGGCGAAAAGAAAGCCGCTCCCTGACCGGAGGTCCCTGCTGATCCTGGCGGTGATGGGTCTTCTGAACACCTTTCTCAGCATGGCCCTTCTGCAGCTTGCGGTCAAGCACACCCAGGCCGCCAGGGCCGCCGCCGTTTTCTGCTTCAACCCTGTGATCGTGGTGGTTCTCGCCTGGGTCATGGGCTGGGAGAAACTGGGGCGAAGGCGAATCGTGGGTCTCGTGATCGGTACAGCTGGGCTTATCCTCGTTACAGGTGCCCACAGGATGGCCGTTGACAAGGGCACCGTATACGCTCTGCTGGCGGCGGCTGCTTTCTCCCTCTACACCATACTCGGGAGAAAGGCATCCCTGAAGGCGGATCCGTTCACGGTGAACACCGTTTCCTTTGCCTTCGGGCTTGCCGGTCTGGCGGCATGGCTCATTCTCAACGGAGTGAGCCTGAGTCCGGCTCCCCTGGGTCCCCACCTGCCGGTTTTCCTATACCTTGGCGCCGGTGTCAGCGGTATCGGCTATGTTGCCTACATAAGCACGATTAAGACCATGGGAGCGGGGAACGCCTCCACCATGTTCCTCATGAAACCGGCGGTGGCAACGGTTCTGGCGATTGCGATCATTGACGAGGCCCCCACACTTCACTTCGCGGCGGGGCTGCTGCTCTCCGCCGCCGGAAGCTGGCTGGTCTCCCGGAGGGGCTAGTCCCTGGCCTTCACCGAGGTCTTCATGAACTGAACCCTGCTCACCTCTGCGGGATTGCCCGACCTGGAGGCCGAGAGCCTTCCCCTGAAGTCATCTATCGAGCCGTAGTTGTGTTCCTTCATCCATGCGGCGAGGAAGCCGTGCATCTCGGCGATGATCCCGAGACCGTTCAGATAAATGGCCGAGGAAACCTGAACGGCGCTGGCCCCGGCAAGGAGGTGCTTCACCACGGCGGAGCCGTCGTGGATGCCGGTCGTGGAGCAGAGGTCGCAGGAGACCATGGGGGAGAGAAGGCTGGTCCACCTGAGCACCGACTGGGTCTCTTCAGGGCTGGAATAGGGAGAGCCGTCGACCACCTTCAGGTTCTCTATGTCGAAGTCTATGCTGAAGAACCTGTTGAAGAGGACTATACCGTCGATGCCGTTCCCGTCGAGCTCCCTGATGAAGCTTGAGATGCTGGAGAAGTGGGAACCGATCTTCACCGCCACCGGTATGGACACCTGGGACTTGATGTCGCTCACGATGTCAAGTATGACGTTCTCGTTCTCCCTTCCGGTCCTCCTGGGATCCGAGGGAAGGATGAAGGCGTTGAGTTCTATGGCGGAAGCACCTGCGCTCTCAAGCTTCCTTGCGAACTCCACCCACTTCCCGGTGCCGAAGCAGTGTATGCTGGGTATCACCGGTATGTCCGTGGCCTTCCTGGAGCCCTCCAGGAGTTCGAGGTACTTCCCCAGGGCGTTCTCGAGACCGTAGTTGTCGATGTAGTCCGCGGCTTCAGGGTACCATCTGTCGCCGGAAAGGTGACCGAGTTCGGCCTCTATCTGTTCCTCGAAGAGTGATTTGAGAACCACGGCCCCTGCACCTGCGTCGGCGCATTCCCTAACCTTGTCCACGGAGCCTGTGAGGCCGGAGCTGCCCACTATCAGGGGATTGCGAAGTTTCAGGCTCATGTATACCGTTGAAAGGTCCATCTGCGGTTTCCCTTCTCTTATGGTCTATCGGTTGCTTCTTTGTTTCAGTGGAGAACATATCAGCCGGGAAAAGGATTGAACAGACCCGAAGGGTCCATCAGCTTTCGTACATGGTGATCCTGTCCCTGCCATGGCTCTTGGAGAAGTACAGCGCCCTGTCCGCCCTGCTCACCAGATCGCTGCAGGGATCCTGGGCGGAGGGCACCATTGATGCCAGACCTATGCTTACGGTTACCCTGTCGGATATCCTCGAGGCGGAGTGGGGTATGCCCAGTGTTCTCACCGCGCAGGAAGCCGCCCTTGCCACCTGAACCGCACCCTGGGGGTCGGTATCCGACAGCACGATGGCGAACTCCTCTCCTCCGTAGCGGGCCACCAGGTCTGTGGATCTCCTGGCGGTGGAGGCCAGGGCTTCCGCAACGGTCTTCAGGCACTGGTCCCCGGTTATGTGACCGTAGGTGTCATTGTAGAGCTTGAAGAAGTCGATGTCCACCATGATGAGGGAGATGGAAGAAGACCTTCTCATGCACCTGTTCCACTCGGTTCCCAGGTACTCCTCGAACCTGCGCCTGTTGCTGATCCCTGTTAGACCGTCGGTTACGGACATGGTGCTGAGCCTGGCATTGGCCTCCTCCAGCTTCCTGTTGGCGGAGTAGAGTTCGCTGGTCATTATCTCCAGCTGGGCCTCCATGCTTGCTATCCTGGTGGAGTTGAATATCTGCTTGTCGAGGTTGTGGAATGCAAGATGGTGCCTGAAGGCCCTCTCCCAGTCCCCCTTTGCCCTGGCAAGGCTGGACAGGTATGCCAGGTTCTCCCGAATGGCGGTCTGGGAATTCACCTCCCCGGCAAGCCTCCTGCCCCGCTCGAGGTACTCGGAGGCCTCTTCATGGTTTCCCAGGATGGTGCAGAGGTTTCCTATCGTATTGCATATCCTGGCTGTCTCCAGCTTCATGTTCAGCCTTACCTTGATACTGGGCGCTCTTCTCGTATTCCCCCAGATGGTGGTAGCAGGTGCCCAGGTTGGAGTGGGCGTCGGCTGTGGCGTTCTCGTCGGAGAGCTGCTGGGCTATGGAGAGGCATTTCGTGTAGTAATGCAGCCCGTCGCTGTACTGTCCCATGCTGTCGAAGATGTTCCCGATGTTCCCGTAGAGCTTCACCAGGTTCCTGAGGCTGTTCTTCGCGGATTCGATCTTAAGTGACTTCATGAGGCAGTCCAGCCCGCGGTCAAAGCTTCCAATGTTCCTGTAGGCAATGCCCAGGGTGTTCAGCGTGCTGCTCATCCCGTCCCTGTCCTCAAGCTGGGTGAAGATGTCCAGGGCTTCCCTGCCCTTCTTCACCGCGGACTGGAGGTCTCCGCTCCTCAGGTGGAAGAGAGCCGCTGTGTGGGCGGCTGCGGCGGTGCCCCTGGGATAGCTGGCCCCCAGGGCAAGGGCCTCGGCCTTACCCGCGGTCTCAAGGCTCTCGGCGGGTCTTTCGGTGGAGAGGGAGAGTGCCCTCTGGTTGAGGGAGTCTATCCTCTCTATGAGCCTCTTTCTTTCAAGGAGGTTTCCCACTGGGGAGTTCAAAGGTGCTGTTCCCTTCCTGACCGGGTGTATGCAATACATTCTTAAATGGGGACCTCCATGTCAAAGGGCAGCTTGAGTATGTTTAACCCGGAAAGGGGGATCCATCATGATAAGGATATTCGTCCTTGTTCTCCTCATGGGAGCCGCTGCGATGTCAGGCGTTCCTGAAGGCGAGGTCCGGTGGCGTTCATTCGAGGAGGTCCCATGGCCCGGTGACGACCACCCTGTGGAATGCACTGTCACCTATGATCTGCAGGGATTCCGGGTGGTGGTCTTCAACTGGTCGGAAAATAGCTGGAGCTGGAGTCTCGTGGACCTGGACCTGTACGGGAATGAGACCGGCAGAAGGCTTCTCGAAGGCGACGAAGGAGTGCTTGAACACTGGGTGGAGTGCTGCTTCAGGAACGATGAGCTGGCGGCGCTGAAGGGCAGCAGGCTGGGACCAGGCCCCGTAACCCTGATGATCCTCCCCCCGGGGGAGGAAGCCGGGCTTGTGGAGATACCCGTCGCCGGCCTTGAAGGATATCCCGAGGTGGCTGTGACCTCCATGGAAGCCCTGGCGGACGGCTCTTTCATCATTGCCGGAACAGGAATGGATGCATCGGGCGACAGGAGCTGCTTCACAGGCAGACTCGATGACAGGGGTGTGGTCACAGGCCTCCGGACACTCCCGGCCCGTGCGGAACTCCAGCTTGAGGACACCTCCATGGAGGTTCTGGAAGACGGCACCTTTCTCCTGAGCTTCGAAGAGGACGCTTTCATGGGCGGAATTGCCGTGGCAAGGCTTGACGCCCACGGAACCGAGATGTGGAGCGCTTACCTGGAAACGGGTTCCGAGTTCACTTCGGTGATCAACGGATTCCTCCAGCTGGAGAACGGCGACATCATCTGCGCCGGTGCCTTCGATGAGCCTGGGACCCTGAAGCTCAGAGGCCTTCTGGCGAGGTTCGATCCGGCTCTCTCGGTGGCCTGGCAGAGTGCCCGCCACTACAGGGACCAGACCTGCTTCACCGGGCTCCTCCAGGATGGAGAGGGCAGGATCATATTCCACGGCTGGACGGCGGAAGGCTCCCGGGACCGCTTCGCAGCCGAGAACATCGACGTTCTCCTCGCGGAGGCAGATCCCCACGGAGAATGGATCTTCGGAGTCACCGTCCCCATGGAGGGTGACCAGATCCCGGCGGCGGTCTTCGAGAGGGGTATCGGTGAATACTATGTCATCGGAGAGCACAGACCGTACGGGGGAGGGAACGCCGACCTTTTCCTGGGCCGGGTCGTCACAGGGAACTTCCACTGAAAAAAACCGGGGGCGTTGCCGCCCCCGGACATGAAAGGATCCCCTAGAGGACTTCCTTTATAAGCTTGCCCAGCCTTCTGCAGCCTTCGATGATCTTGTCGTCGTCGCAGTAGCTGAAGTTGAGCCTCATGGAACGGTGGTTGTCGTTGTTGGGGAAGAAGGCGCTTCCCGGAACGTATGCCACGTTCTCCTCCACGGCCTTCTCGAATATGTCGTCGGTGCTCACGCCCTCGGGGACCGTGAGCCAGAGGAAGAGGCCACCCTCGGGCTTCGTCCATGTAACACCGGGGGTGTCTCCCAGGTTCTTTTCAAGCTCAGCCAGCATCAGGTCGCATCTGTGGTGGTAGAGCTTGATCGTTTCCTTAAGCCCCGCCTCCAGAGCGCCGGCCTCAAGCATGTGGTAGGTGATGGCCTGGTTGAAGGGAGGCGTGCAGAGGTCCAGGGACTGCTTCGCCATCACCATCTTGTCAACCAGCCAGTCGGGTCCGTAGGCCCAGCCGAGCCTGAATCCCGGAAGCATTATCTTGGAGAAAGTGTAGAGGCTCAGCACCCGCTCAGGGGCCAGGCTCTGGAAGGTGGGCTGGTGTTCGCCCCGGAACCTGATCTGCCTGTACGGGGTGTCCTCGACTATTATGTACTCCCGTTCCCTGGCGATCTCGACGATCTTCCTTCTTCTCTCGGCGGGTATGGTCACCCCGGCGGGGTTCTGGAAGTCGGGGATTATGTATATGAGCCTGGGTCTTCTGCCCTCCGCCTCGAGGCGGTCCAGGGTCTCAACCAGCTTCTCGGGGATCATTCCGTGCTCGTCGAGCTCAACGCCCACCGGAACGCCGCCGTAGCTCTTGATGGCCTGCAGGCCGCCGAGATATGTGGGCAGCCCCACCACGCATGTGTCGCCGGGGTTGAAGAAGACCTTGGCCATCAGCTCCAGGCCCTGCTGGCTGGCGGTGGTGACCATGACCCTCTCAGGGTCGGCATCGATGCCGTCTTTCCTCATGATCTCGGCGAGTTTGCCCTTCAGCCTGGGATCCCCTTCGGTGGCCCCGTACTGCAGGGCCTTCCCCGCCTCCTCGTCCAGCACCTTGTTCACCGCGTTCTTGACGTATTTCACAGGGAAGGTCACCGGCGCCGGCAGGCCTCCGGCGAAGGAGATTATCTCGGGCTTGTTGGTCAGCTTGAGGAGTTCGCGGATCACCGACCTCTTCATTCCGTTCGCCCTGTCGCTGAAATAGGAAGCTCGGTCCAAGTCTGGACCTCCTTTCTGCGCTATTCGAAAATGGCACTGGAGAGAAAAGCATCAAAACAACATTAACAACGATACTATCGTTTGCGGGGTCTCCCGGTGTCAACTCCGGCTGAAGAGGCTATATTTACCCTCCGGAACCATTTTCCGCATCACAGGAGAAAAGGAGACAGATATGAAAAAAGCTTTATGGCTCTTCGCGGCGCTTGCCCTGGTGCTGGCCTGCGGCCAGGAAGAACCGGCCGACGATGCCGCGGATACCACCACCGACGAAACGACGGAGGTTGCCGATACAGTGGAAACTGCCGAGATCCCAGTGGAGGACACCCCCCCCAGCGTGGTGACCGCAAGGCACATACTAGTCTGCTACGACGGCTGCGCCGTTGATCAGACCTTCAACAGGACCCAGGAGGAAGCCCAGGAATCCATAAGGGACCTTCAGCAGAGAATACAGAGCGGTGAGATGACATTCGTACAGGCTGCCATAGAGTACTCCGACTGCCCCTCGGGTCAGGACGGCGGAATGCTGGTCGAGTTCGGGAGGGGCGTTATGGTGCCGGCATTCGAAGAAGCGGCATTCGCCCTTCCCGTGGGCGGCATGTCCGATGTTGTGGAGACCCAGTTCGGCTACCATCTCATCCTCAGGGAGCAATAGACTGGTTGGGCATTCCTGAGTATCAGGTCGAGGAGGACGAGTCCGGAATAAGGCTTGACAGCTTTCTCGCCCTGCAGGACGATCTGGGGCTGAGCCGGAGCTACATAAGCGCCCTGGTCAGGAACGGTCATGTAAGCGTGGACGGCGCATTCCCGGAGAAGCCGGCCACAAGGCTCAGGAACGGGCAGATCGTGGCGGTCCGGGTGCCGGACCCGGAGCCCATCGACCTGGTGCCGGAGAACATCCCCCTGGACATAGTCTACGAAGACAGACACCTCATAGTGGTGGACAAGCATGCGGGGCTGGTGGTTCACCCCACCGCCAGCACAAGGAGCGGCACCCTTGTGAACGCCCTCCTTTACCACTGCAGGGGTTCCCTTTCCGGGATATCAGGGGAACTTCGCCCCGGCATCGTCCACAGGCTGGACAAGGATACCACCGGGCTGATGATGGCAGCCAAGAGCGACGAGACGCACCGCCACCTGGCGGCTCAGCTGGCCGCGCGAACCGTGAAGAGGCGTTATGTGGCCCTCTGCTGGGGCATACCCTCCCCGAAGGAGGGCAGGATAGAGGCCCCGATAGGAAGGGACCCCAGGAACCGGCAGAAGATGGCGGTGGTGCCCGGCGGCAGAAGGGCGGTCACCAACTACAGGGTGATAGCTCCCTACGAGTTCGCAAGCCTTATAGAATGCAGGCTGGAGACCGGCAGGACCCACCAGATAAGGGTGCACATGTCATCGTCGAAGAAGTGCTCCATCATCGCCGACAGGAAGTACGGGGGGTGCAGCCCGGGGGGCTACCCCTCCACCAGGGAGAATCGGGAACTCGTTTCAGACGCGGTTCGCATGGCCACCCACCAGATGCTCCATGCGGAGACCCTGGGTTTCATTCATCCGGTAACCGGGGAAGAACTGGAGTTCCACTCGGCGCCGCCAATCGAGTTCAGGCTCGTTCAGAAGAAACTCGCCTCCCACTGCCGGAGAACCGACCCATGATGCGGGGGGTGCTGGTTCTTGCATCCCTTCTTGCCTCTCCTGCGTCGGCCTTCCTTTGTCACCAGAGGTGGCTGGCGGCCTTCGCCCTTTTTCCCCTGGCAGCACTGGCGGAGCGGCGCTGGCGTTACTTCAGGAACCTTCTGGCAGTTGGTTTCGCCCCCCTGGCCCTCCTTGTCTGGGCATCCGCCCACGGGGAACCTGAAACCGCAGCCAGGTCCCTGAGATGGCTCGCCGCGGTTTCCTCAGGGTTGTACTTCGCCTCGGTGCTGGGGCCTGGAGGTATTGCCTCGGTGATCGGCGAGGCAGGATCTTTCCCCCCGGCGGTGCTCCTTTCCCGGACCATGCGCCAGGCGGGCGGATCCGCGGCTGCAGCGGGAGCCGGATGGTCCAGTGGGGCGGAGCTTCCACTGACCGAGAGGGTTGCGGGGGCACTGATGCATTCCCTTGAGGCTGAACCCCTGCCAATCCAGGAGGTTTGCCCGGGGATGCTGCCCTCGGCTTTAGCTGCGGTCTCCTGGGGTTTTTTGCTGCTTTCCGCCTCGGGAGCTGCCTGAACCATGAGGGTGCTGCTGAGGCTGGCCTATGACGGCACCGATTTTCGCGGCTGGCAGGTCCAGCCGGGTCTGCCAACGGTACAGGGAACCCTGGAGGACGCAATGGAAAAGCTCTGCCGCAGAAGATGCCAGGTACACGGAGCCGGAAGGACCGACAGCGGTGTTCACGCCGCCTCCATGCCGGCCCACGTTGACCTGAGCAGTGAAGAGCTCGGCAGGGTTTCAGAGGGGCTGAACGCCCTGCTGCCAAGGTCAATGGCACTCCTTTCAGCGAAGGAGGTCAGGAATGATCTCCACGCCAGGTTCGATGCCCTGAGCAGGACCTACACCTACAGTGTCGGGAAGAGGCGCGACCCCTTTCGAAGGCGCTTCGAGTACCAGCCGAAACCGTGTTTTCTCGATAACGGGGCCATGGTGAAGGCCGCAGAACTCTCCCGGGGCACAGGTTCCTGGAAGGGCTTCGCCAAGGAAGGCAGCGGGAACGCTTCGTGGATCATGAATGTATCCAGGGCCTCTGTGGACGAGGACGGGTGGGGGTGGACTTTTACCATTACAGCAGACAGATTCCTCAGGGGTGTGGTCAGGATATGGTCGGGAACCCTTCTCAGGATCGGAACCGGGGCCATCCCCCCTGAAACCGTTGCCGCGGTGATCGCCTCTGAGGACAGAAGCCTCGCCGGCCAGTCCCTTCCGGCCTGCGGCCTGGTACTGAAGAATGTGGAGTATGCCGATGGCGTTTAGAATACCAGCAGCGTTCATCCTGTTCCTTCTGTTCCTGTCATGTGGAACGACCACCTCCGGGGAAACGGAGGATTCGGTTCCCGATCCCTACGGCGACCCCCCGGGGTACTCCGGGGATCCATTTGCGGGATACGGACCGGTAACCTCCATCGTACTGCCCGCGGAAGGGGGAGAGGAAACCGAGCCGGGAGGCGGCAGTTGGTCGATCCAGGTGGCCGCCTGCGCCACCATGGAATCCGCCGAGTCGCTCAGGGCGTCCCTTGAGGCAGATCTACAGGAACCGGTATTCATCGATCATATAGGGAGCTACTACAAGGTCAGGGTTGGCGCTTTCGATTCCGCCGAAAGTTCGGCGGAACTCAGATCAGTTCTCAGGGGAGGCGGCTATCCGGACGCCTGGAGCGTGGAGAGGGAAACTACGCCCTGAGGGATTTGCGTATCTTGAGGATGCTTCTGGTCTCGGGAACGATGTGGTCGATGAGAAGGTTCATGTTCTCCTTGAATATCTCAGCTATGGAATCGTCCTGGGCACATGCCGCGTCGTACCAGGCTTCGGCGGCCTCCAGTCTTCCCCGTATGAGGTTGGCTTCCCCCATCACCGCCAGGAGGTAGCCGTCCGGTTCGCTCTCAGCGTCCATCATCATGGACCTGCAGTGGGCGGCGGTTTCAGCGGCCTTCAGGTACGCCTCTTCCTCATTCCCGGCTATCAGCATCAGAGTTGCGGTGTTTATTCCCGCCTCGGGGCTTCCCGTGAGGAGATGGCATCTGGAGAAGAGGTGCGTAGCTTCCCTGAGAAGCTCGTAGTCCTCGCAGCCTGACGCAAGCCACATCTTCTTGCGAAGATGGGCCTTGTTCAGGAGCAGCTTCCTGTCCCACGGCTTTGCTGTGATGAGCTTGTCCAGCAGGTCCTCGGCCTTGCCCCATTCTTCGGCTGCAATGAAGGCCCAGACTCTCTGCAGGATCCTTTCCACGGCATCGGTATTGATGGCTGACCCCTTTTCCTGTAACCCGTCCCGGGTTCCATAGATAAGAAAAAGTTGACAGGGGTGCAATGGTGTATTTATCGCCTGAAGCGGTAGTAAATACCTAATGCGTTTCATGGGAATCAGTTGCGGTTCAGTGAGCCATCAGCCTTGACACGGAATCCGGTGTTTTGCATATACGGGCCACGCAAAATCGGAGCGGGAATAGCTCAGTTGGTAGAGCCCTACCTTGCCAAGGTAGTTGTCGCGAGTTCGAGTCTCGTTTCCCGCTCCAAAATTTTTGCCTCAAAAATTTTGGAGCGGGGAGTGTGCTGTCGCTCACTTACCCGCTCTTCGTTTTTCATGAAGTACAGTGACAAAAAAATTGGAGCGGGGAGTGCTTTCGCGCAACAGCCCGCTCTTCGTTTTTCATTAAGTACAGTGCCAAAAAAATTGGAGCGGGGTTCTGCTTTCACGCAACAGCCCGCCCTTCGTCGTTCTCAGCTGATTTCATCTATATTCAGCCATGGATCCGATGACCGGAAAGGGTGGAACACGTTCCGTCTTCCGGGCTAAGATTTAAAGCACTTTACGAAAAAGGTGGGAAGATGATACTGGCGCTGTTGCTTATGCAGATACCCGTTGGGGATGTGGAGGGGCTGCCGGGAGGGATCCTGATGGCCATGGAGACAGGTGACGGCGGTTACGAGATAGCTCTCTTCGACGGTGAGGATATGCTCTCCGGATGGGTGCCGTACCCACTGTTCTTCAACCCCGCCAAGACATTCGCCATGTACGAACAGGCGGATTCCACTCTCGAGGTCATATCCCAGCTGCCCTACACGGCGGAGTACACCTATGCGTGGTACGCCGTCGGGGCCGACTGGAGCCTTGCCCTTTTTCAGGAGGGAGAAAGCGACTACTACGGCTCCATTGCCTCTGAGGTGGAGTCCCTCCTGGAGGAGGGCGAGTTCCAGGAGGCGCATTTCAGGGCCATGGAGATAATGTACCCGGGCTCGATGCCGGATGCCGGAGGGCTCTGCGAGCTGTTCGTCGTTTCAGCCGCTGAGCTTGGTACGCTGGAGGCCTTCGAGATGGCCGGGGACATATCCCTGAACCTGCTGGGCCTGGAGCTTTTCCGGCTGGAGAGCGATTCTCCCCGTTATCTTTCCGCCTTGAAGGTCTACACCTCCGTTGCTCCTCCGGAAACAGCGGAACTGGTCAGGGAAAGGCTGGGTGGTCATGAATAAACTTACAGCTGTGGTCATGGGTGCAGTACTGCTTTCCACAGGATGCGGGGTTACCGATGTGCTCTCCTTCCTGGATGCCCAGTTCAGGATAGAGAACACGTCAGAGTTCGCGATCTGCGGGATCGACATTTCAGAGCTCGGCAGCCTTTCGGTTGGCCAGGCAGCCACCATTGCCTCTTACTGGCTGCAGGGTCAGTGCCCAATGGACTTCAACATGGGCCTTGGAATAAAGAATCCCAATACCGGGGAAAGCGGTCTGCCGAAGATCACGATAACCCTCACCTCCCTGGACTACGACCTGTTCATGGACACCATCGAGGGAGAGGACGAAGATACCGTTCAGGTGGCGGAGGGTCTCTTTTCCGGCGAGTTCGGGATAGGGGACGACGGGACGATAGCCGTTCTGGACCTGGGGATATCCTTCGACGGCTTCCAGGTGTTCGAGCTCCTGGGACCCGCCGCTGTGATCGACCTTGCCCTTGCGGTTGGGGGGATAGACGGCAACATCAGGGACGAAGACCATCTCGGCCGCCTCCAGATGTTCGCGGTTCCCACCATCGAGACCCCCCTGGGGGACATGACCTGGGAGGATGGGTTCTGGGTCGGGCTGGACTGGACCGACGGCTCTTGATTTGCCCGGGAGCGGGTGTTATTATTGCCCTCCGATGAACAGTGACTTGAAAGGGCGGCGTAGCCAAGTGGGAAGGCAGTGGACTGCAAATCCACCATTCACCAGTTCGAATCTGGTCGCCGCCTCCATATTTCCCAGGATCATTCTTCCAATCCTTGCTCTGCTGGCGATGGCCGCAGGGTATCTGTTCGGAGACTCCAGGGCCGTTCTGGCCAAAGCTGTGAACATCTGTCTGGAATGCATAGGAATAGGCTGAGGAACCAGGGCCTCGTAAGAAGGGCTGTGCAGTTCTCTGCGCTGCTGGCCACCAATCTCCATCTGTCGGGCTGGGTGGACGGCACCATATACACAGGGGGTTCGAAGGCATTCTTCATCCCCGGACTTCACTGCTACAGCTGCCCCTCCAGCATCCTGGCGTGTCCCTTGGGCAGCCTTCAGTCGCTGATGGCCGCCCCCGGCTTCTGGGGCATGCTCGCCACCGGAAGACCCGACGCCCTGGTGGTGCTGGCCGTTATCGGTTTCATCGCCTTTTTCGGATTCCTCGCCGGCAGGTTCGCCTGCGGCTGGATCTGCCCCTTCGGCCTTGTTCAGGACCTTCTGTACAGGATCCCCTCGCCGAAGTTCGGCTTTCAGGATTCACTTCGGCCTGCGAAGTACGCCCTGCTTTTCATCCTGGTTCTGGCCCTTCCCGCCTTTCTGAGACCGGTTGCCGGAGGAGCCGGGGACCCGTGGTTCTGCAAGATAGTCTGTCCCGCGGGGACCTCCCTTGCGGGATGGCCCCTGGTCTCGGCATCCCCCGCTGACTTCCAGCTGGGATTCCTCTTCTGGTGGAAGAGCTCCCTTGCTATACTGATACTGCTCTGGGCGGTTACCGTGGAAAGACCTTTCTGCAGGGCTCTCTGTCCCCTGGGTGCAGCCTGGGGCCTGATGGGCAGGGTATCGCTCTTCAGGATGAGGGTTTCGAAAAGCTGCATTTCCTGCGGGAAGTGCGAAAAAGTCTGCCCCATGGGCATAGCCATTTACAGGAAGCCCGATTCCGCGGAGTGCATACGCTGCGGAAGATGCTCGGCGATCTGTCCCGTGGGGGCCATCTCGCATACCGCTGGCGGAGAGAGGGCATGAAGGCGCTCTGGATCCCGCTGGTCCTCCTGCTGATGGTGCCTTTGCCGGTGGTCCTCCTTTCCCACCATTCCCATGGCCCGTCCGGTGATAACGGAGCCCTTCTCTCGGGCATTGGGTCCCTGGACAGCATTCTTTCCGCCTCCCGGGGCAGACCTGTGCTGCTGAACTTCTGGGCTACATGGTGCGGCCCCTGCGTGAGGGAACTACCGGTTCTTCAGGAGGTGGCGAACACCGTGGGAGAACATGCCGTGTTCCTCGCCGTTGACATCGGCGACCCGGACCTGTCCACACTGGAATCCTTCAGGGAGGGCAATCCCATAGGCATAGACGTTGTCTGGCTGAACCCCTCCGATGCGGATTCCATTGCCTCCAGATACCGTCTTCCCGACGTTCTGCCGGTAACCGTTGTCCTCGACGGCGGCGGTTCTGAGACTGCCAGGGCCATTGGCGCCCGGAACTACGAATGGTTCCTGTCGGCGGTCGAGGGTGCCTCTTCCGGAGGAACAGCGGAAGCTGAGGAGGAGTTCGAGGTGCATGTCTACGTTGTGGGCAGCGGTGACGATCCCGCCGTGACAGCCCTTCTGGAGGCTTCGGAGGAGATAGCCGGTCCCGGGGGATATGACTTCCTGGACCCTTCGATCCCGGAGGATTCCCTGCGGATGGTGGAGGCCTACCTGCCCATGGAAGGCTGGCCCTATGCGCAGCTGTGCGCAGGCGGGGCCTGCATGCCTCCGGTGGGAACCCCGGAAGAGCTCCGAGCGGCCTTCGAGAACATGCTCTGAGGTGGGTTCCCCTGCAATTTCCGTTGTGGTGCCCTACCGGAACAGCTCCCTGTTTTTTTCACGGGCCCTGGAGTCGCTTTCCCGGCAGACCTTCAGGGACTTCGAGGTGGTCATGGTGGAGAACTGCTCCACCGATGATTCCTCCTCGATAGCGAAGGATTATTCCGCTTCGGATCCCAGATTCCGCAGCATCGCCTGTGAAGGAAGCCTGGTGGACGCGCTGAACCTGGGCCTTTCCGCCTCCAGGGGCAGGTGGATCGCAAGGTTCGACAGCGATGACATCTGTCACCGTAACAGGCTTGGGATGCAGCTTGCCCTTGCGGAGAGGCTGGGAGAGAGGACCGTGGTCTCCTGCAGGGTGAGGAGCTTCCCGTCTTCCCTTGTCTCCAGCGGCTACCGCAGCTACGAGAACTGGATCAACTCCCTGGTGACCGACCGGGAGATCAGGGGAGAGATATTCGTGGAGAGTCCCGTACCCCATCCATCGGCATTCTTTCACAGGGCGTCGGTCATCGGAGAGGGAGGCTACCTGGAGAGCGGCATGCCCGAGGACTACGAACTCTGGCTGAGGCTCTGGAGCAGAGGGTTCGGGTTCGCCAGGGTGCCCAGGGTGCTCCTGGGCTGGAGGGAGGGGAGGGATCGGCTCAGCAGGGTCTCCCCGGTGTATTCCCTTACCTCGTTCTACCGTCTCAAGGCCCGATACCTTGCCCGTTCCGGAATACTGCCCGCTGGAAGGGCCTTCATAGCTGGAACGGGACAGTGCGCCAGGCGTCTGTCAGGGTGTCTTGCAAGGGAGGGTGTTGTCATCGAGGGCTACATCTCCCCTCTGAACGATCCCGGGAAAAGGACCATCCGCGGAAGACCCGTTATCGGCGCTGGAGACTGGGAACCGGTTCGCGGGATCCCCGTTCTGACCGCTTCCAGGGAACACGGCTCCCGGGAGAGCATCAGAGAGTACCTCCAGGGCTTTGGGCTGGAGAACATGAAGGATTATGTTCTCTGCTCGTGACATCGGGGCAGGATTTATCTATTCTTCATGTGTTATGTTTTATGACGGATCACCGTAACCGATCTCTTACAGGAGGGCAACAGTGAAAATCAAAGAGGAAATGAAAGACGGCGTGAAAGTGATAAGGCTTCATGGAAAGGTCATCAGCGGACCCGATCTCATGGAACTGAAAACCGTTTTTCAGACTGCGGTAAACAACGAGACCGGGAATGTGCTCCTTGACCTCGGCGGAGTCAGCTGGATGGACAGTTCAGGTCTCGGCGTACTGGTCAGCGGACACACCTCAATATCCAGGATCGGCGGGAAGATGGCCATCCTCAACGCCACCAAGAAGATCCACGAGCTTTTCATAATAACCAAGCTCATAACCATCTTCGAGACCTTCACAAACGAGCAGGAAGCCATAGAAAGCCTGAAGGGCTGATCTTGCTCAAGGGAGTAGTCCTTACGGTACCCAGCGACGAGAGGCTCCTTGAGACCATACAGGTCTTCGTGGAGAAGATAGGTCTCACCGCCGGCGTCGATGAGGAAGAGGTCACCAGCCTCTCCATCGCGGTGATGGAAATAGTGAAGAACGGCATGGAACACGGCAACGGGGGGGATCCCGGGAAAACCGTGACCATCTCCATAGACGCATTCCCCGGCCGCCTCCAGTTCCAGGTTGACGACTGCGGAAGCTGGCAGCCTGACGCCGAGCTTGGCCACAAGCCCGGCGAGGGTGAAGAGCTGATAAGCTGCAGGGGCAGGGGGGTCCTCATCGCAAGGAACCTTGCAAGGTGGCTCGACTTCGGTCTGAGCCCCCAGGGAAACACTCGAGCCACGCTGATCTGGCCCCTCAACTGACGGAGTTAGGATGCCTGACAGTTTCGATCTGCTGGTATGGGCGGATTCCGCCGCCCTTCCGGCGGGGGATCATTCCGTAATACTCTCCGAGACCGGAAAGCTGCGCCCGCCGGAGTGGGCAGGGGGTTTCCGGATGACGAGTTCTCCCGGCGACTATCCTCCGGACGCGGCTCTGATAGCAATGGGGGAGCGCCCTTCTGCGGAGGCGCGGTCACTGTTCTTCTCGCTTTTCAGGAGATCCGTGCCGGTGGGCGCCCTTGTATACGGAGAGCCTTCCTATTCCGACCCTGTCTTTTCGAAACTGAGGGAATGGAACCGCTGCTGGACCTACAGCGGCAAGTCCAGCCTGGCTTCCCTGGTTCACAACAGCGTTCAGGAATGGCTTCAGGGAATCAACAGGGGCCTTTCCTCCTACCCCTCCGGCGAGGAGCTGATAAGGTCATGGAACGGTGTTGCAGGGGATTCCGTGGACAGGGACAGCCTACTGAACGCGTCTTCCATACTCAGGGACAGGGGGTTCGTCTGCCTGTCCGGGCCACTTGGAGCAGGGAAGACCACCCTCGCAAGGCTCCTGCTCATGGGCTCCGCGGACGAGGGTCTGGTGCCCATGGAACTCATCGACGACAACATCGTTCCCAGGAACATCGAGAGGAAGCTCAGGGGCCCTGAGGACTGCGCTCTGCTGTTCGACATAGACCTTATCCGCAGACAGATAGACATCAACCCCCTCCATCTCTTCCATTCGGCCCTCACCATAATCCTCAGGGCAACCGATGCCAGGAGAAGGGTGGTGCTCATCTCATCGGATCCCAGGATAGCCGGGCTCTTCTCGCTTTTTGGAGGGGCCCATGTGGTCCTCCCCTCGCCTGAGACCAACAGGCAGTGGAGGATAGAGCAGGGGCAGAGGGCACTTTCCACATTCAAGGACATGGACCTGTTCTCCAAGGCCGAACTGGTACTGCTTTCCCTTTTTGAGCCGATCGTTTCCGAAACTGTATTCAGGGCCTCCCTGCAGGAGGTGTGGTCAAGGCTCCATTTCCTTCTCAGGGAGACGTTCCCCTCCCAGGCGGCGCTGGATTCCATGTACGACGAGACCAGTGCCGCCACCGGTGAAGCCCCCTTCAGAAGGCTCTATATCGATGGAAAGCTCCACCTCTGCAGCGGTGACACCCTGATCCTCAGGGCGGTGGACGAGGGGCTGGCCGAACTCTCAGGAGGAGGCAGCCCCCTGATAAGGGTGGTGATGGAAACCCTTCTCAACAGCGGCAACCCCCAGCAGCGCAAGGCCGGCTACAGCATCGCGCACATGTACAGCCATCTGTCCTCCTCGGAGAAATCGAGGCTCCTTTTCACCGCATCCAGGGAGCCCAGGCAGGAGAACCTCACTGATTTCTTCTCGATGCTGGTCTCCAGGAGGGAGTCATTCGATCGTGCGGCTGAGGGTCTGTGCAGGCATATACTCGAGTCGGGCTCAGTTGAGTCCAGAAGGGCTCTCGCCGTTGCACTGGGAAACCCCTGGCTCCGGAAGGACAGGTACTTCAGGGAGCTGGTGGAATCCGCCGCCTCCGACCCCGACGAGCTGGTTCGGGGCTATCTGCTCCAGAGCATCGACATGTGGGGCATGGCCGGTGATCCGGGTGGATTCGTGGACAGGTTCCTGGACGACGGCTCCCCGGTGGTGCGCTCACGCCTCCTTTTCCTCCTGGGAAGAAGGTTCCCCGGGCTCTCGGAAAGGGAGTTGGAGGTGGTGAACGAAACCCTCACCGCCGGCAGGGAAGACGAGATGGAGAACCTGATACAGGGGCTGATGAACAGGCAGCTCGGTGAGTTCGGCGAGGAATCCTGCGACCTGCTGTGGCTTCTCATGCAGCGATTGCCCAACGGGGGCAGGGGCATCATCGCCTATAACATTGGAGCCAGGATAAGGTTCTTCGACCCGCTGATAAGGGAGGCCCTCTTCACTGGAGTTGCCCCCGGGGATACCAGGATAGTTGCCCAGTGCATGCTGATGAACTACGAGGACCTTTCCCCGGCGGAGAAGGAAACCCTCTGGAAAATGATAGCGGACATGATGCCCAGGACCGGCGAGATGGCTGCAATGGTGCTGCCCTACATACGCATGCTCGACGCCCCTGAACAGGATCGTCTGCTTAGGATAACCCTTACTTCAGAAGGCTACGGCGGCAGGGAAGCCCTTTCCCAGCTTCTCGCAGGCGGCAGGGAGGACCTTGCCGGTCTGACCCTGAACGTTGTCTTCGGTTTGATCGATAACGGGACTGTGGAGGAAAGGTCCAGGCTGCCCTGGTTCCTCCTGTGGAACAGGGAGTCCTTCGGACCCCGGGCGGCGGAAGCCCTGGGCACTCTGGTGGTGGATCGGGATCCCACCGTGAGGAAAGCCATGGCCTTCGGGATAAGGAGGCTGGGATTCACAGGTGAGAACGAGCGATACCTCCTGGAGAGGCTCTCGATGGATGCTGAAAGATCCGTTCGAGCCGCCGCAGGGGAGGCCCTTGCGGAGTTCTCCTCCTCCGGGGAATTGAATGAAGGGGTGCTGAAGAAGCTTTCCTCCGATCCGGACGCCTTCGTCAGGGCCGGTGTCCTCAGGGGTCTGGGCAGCTCCACCGGACCGACCCCGGAGGAGAAGACCAGGTTCTTCAGCCAGATGCTCGCCGACAGGGAACCCTCCGTGAGGCTCATGGCCCTTACCTGTCTGGGGGGAATCGAGGAGATACCGGAGGTGCCGGGTCTCACTGAGAAACTCACCTCCCTTCTCCGCGACGGATCCGAGGAGGTAAGGAACGCCGCGGTGAACCTGGTCACCGGCCATCCGTCGGTCACCGCTTCCAGGGAGCTCAGGGAAAAGCTTCCTGACCTGTACCTGGGCCGGCTCTCCGGCGGGGACTCCATCGCGGAGGAACTGAATACCGCGAGGAGGATCCAGGCGGGTCTTCTTCCCAGGGAAGCGCCCAGGTACGAGAATATCGACATTGCGGTTCACTACAGCTCAGCCCGGGAAGTGGGAGGCGACTACAACGACGTCTTCCAGCTTCCCGACGGGTACCTGGGACTGGCTGTGGCGGATGTTGCCGGCAAGGGGATCCCTGCGGCCCTTACCATGGCCGGGATGAAGGGGACCCTTGGTGCCAGCGTAAGGAGCCTTTTCGACATAACCCAGATAATGAGAAGGGTAAACTCCGAGCTCACGGTCGGGGATGAGATCTCAAGTCTGGTGGGGCTTTTCTACGGTGTCCTGAGCACTTCCACCGGAGTGCTTACCTACTGCAACGCCGGCCACAATCCGCCCCTTCTCATAACCAGATCAGGGGATGTGAGCGGCCTTGAGCAGGGAGGGCTTCTCATGGGAGTGACCCCGGAAGCCGAATACTCCTTCGGAGTGGCGCATATGCATCCGGGAGACGTGCTGGTGCTCTACACCGACGGCATAACCGAGACCATGAACTCCATGGATGAGGAGTTCGGCCCGGAGAAGCTGGCGGGGACCGTACTGGAACAGCGGGACCTCAATGCAGAGCAGATACTTTCCAGGATACTGGCCGCCGTGGAGGAGCACTCCGGTGGAGCACCCCAGGAAGACGACCGGACCCTGATGGTAGTGAAGCACAGATAGAGACGGGAGAAGCAGCATGGCCGGATTCCCGGTGTTCGTACTTTCCGATTTTGGAACCAGTGACACCTACGCGGCTCAGATGAGATCAGCGATCCTTTCCTTCGCCGGATACGATACCCCGGTGTCGGACCTTACCCATCAGGTGCCCAGGGGGAGCGTTCCTTCCGGAGCCTTCCATCTCAGGGCCTGCCTTCCCTTCCTCCCGCCGGGTTCGGTTACCCTGGCGGTTGTAGATCCCGGAGTTGGGACCGAAAGAAGGGGGCTGGCCGCCCAGTGGCGCGGAAGGTATCTGGTGTGTCCAGACAACGGGCTGATCTCATTCCTTCCGTCCCCTGTCTGCCTTTATCAGCTGCCCCCGCCCGACCCTGCCTCATCTTCCACCTTCCACGGGAGGGACTGGTTCGCCCCATGCGCCGCCAGGCTGTCTGTGGATCCCGGCTGGACCGATTCCCTGATGCCCCTGGAGGACCCGGTCCTCCTCCGTTTTCCTGAAGCCCTGTCCATTGAGGGTTCCCTTTCCGCCGCGGTGATCCATGTTGACGGTTTCGGGAATGCCATCCTTTCCATCGAGTCCAGCATGGAGATACCAGCCGGCGACCTGACCCTCAGGTGGCCGGGGGGTTCTCGACCACTTATGAGGGTCGCCTGCTACCAGGAGGCTCAGCCGGATCAGGCGGCGATACTCAGGGGAAGCCAGGGATTCTGGGAGATCGCCTTCCGGGGAGGATCCGCAGGGGATCTGCTTGACCTGACCGCCGGAGAGAAGATAGAGATACTCCTGGAAAGGTCAGGAAGATGAAGCACATAGGACTTCTGCTGCACTTCTACCAGCCTCCCACCCAGGATCCGGAGATAGTCCGCAGGATCGACAGGGAGTGCTACCGTCCGGTTTTTTCCCTGCTTGAGGAGTGCGGAACCGGGGTTACCCTGAACATCAACTACTCCCTGACCGAACAGCTGGCAGAGCTTGCTCCCGCCACCCTGAATTCGATATCCAGGCTCCACCGATGCTCTTTCACCGGCAGCGGAGCGTACCATCCCATACTGCCCCTGATACCCGCGGAGGAGACCGCCAGGCAGATCCGGCTTAACCTACAGGGCAACAGAAGGCTCATAGGCGATGCCTACCGCCCTTCCGGGCTCTTCCCCCCTGAGATGGCCCTGGATGCGGCAACCGCTGAGCTCATCGGAGAGCAGGGCTGCAGATGGACCATCACCGATGATGTTCCCTGGGTCTCCACCGGCGGAAAGGCTCCCTGGAAAAGGATACTCTCGTCGAGGGGTCTTCCGGTCTTCCTAAGAAGCAATTTCTGGTCCAACAGGATATCCTTCCACGGGAAGGACGGTGCGGCAACGGCCCTGGAACTGAAGCGATCCATGGAGGAATGGACAGGGAACGGGGACGCATACCTTGTGATAGCCATGGACGGCGAGACCTTCGGACACCACTGGAAAGGCGGAGTGGAGGGCTTCCTGGGTCCTTTCCTCCGGACCCTGGCATCCACCGGCGGAATAACGGTTTCCACAATGGATGAAATGCTGCGGACCTTCCCTCTGGAGGAGTCAGTTCTACCAGCGGGAAGCTGGTCCTCCACGCCGGAGGATATTGCGGCGGGCGAACCTTACCCGCTGTGGAGCCATTCCAGGAATCGGAACCACCAAAGGTATCGGGAGCTTCTCGATTTCGTGCTGGAAGCCTCCGACGAGGAAAGGCCGGAAGGGGTTGCCGCCCTGGCGGACAAAATGTTATACTCGTGCCCTCTGTGGTGGGCCTCTTCGGGCCGGGAGTCATATGCCCAGGTCCGCAGGGGAATACTGATGATATTGGAAGCCGCCCTGGCGGGTATTCCCAGGGGAGAGCTGCTTGACAGGGTCATGGAGCTTGCCGGGAGGGTTCCGGCCATGGCGGGAAGGGATAGATAATGCCTAAGAAAGAAAGAACCTTTGCAGCGAAGCTTGCCCACGAAACCCGTGCGGTGCATAAAGAGATGTGCCCGGTATGCGGCAAGGAAAAGACACCCATTGTCTACATAGCCTCGCTTTCCGGGTCGAAGAACACCTGGAGGCCCCAGAGAAGACGGGTCAAGGTCTGTGACTGCAACAGAAAAGAGATATACGGCTGAACCGCCGGAATCATCGCTCCAGGGGGTTCTGTTCCTGACCGCCGGTTACGGCACCAGGGCGGAACCCCTTTCGATTCCCAGGCCGAAATGCCTGCTCCCCTGGCTGGATACCACTGTCCTGGGGGCGCTTGTAAGGCAGTTCGCCCTGCTGAAGCCGCGAATGATGGCATTCAACGCATCCAGATGTCCGGAAATGATATTGGAGGAGGCCGCCGCCTGCTGGAGCGGGAAGGCGGAGCTTATCTTCGAGGAGAGACCGCTGGGCGTTACCGGCACCCTTGCGGCTGGAGCCGGTCTTTTCCAGGGCACATGGGCCTTTTGCAACACCGACTTCGTGATGGACCTGCCCCTGGAGGAAATGCTCGCCGAGCACCTTGAAAGCGGAAGGAGCTGGACTGCGCTCACATGTTCCATGCCCCCGGGGGGAGATTACCGGCCCCTTCTGATCAAGGGAGAACCCGTTCACTACGCCGGGGTCAGCTTCATTTCCGGGGAGGTTGCCTCGGCCGCGGCTGAGACACAGGAGTCGGGGGGACTCTTCTCCAGGCTGGGCCGCCTGATGGAGGAGAGGGGCCGCCCGATGGGGGAGTACCGCACCGCCGGGCCCTGGATGGATATGGGGGAAACGGAGCTTTTCAGGCGAAACACCCTGGCAATGGGCCGTTTCGTGCACCCCCTGGCGGAGGTTCACCCCGGGGCTGAACTGAAGGGGTTTTACAGAGTGGGTCCTTATTGTATTATTCATGATGGTTCCGTGATAAGGGACTCTGTGCTTCTGGAGGGCGCGAAGGTCCTTCCCGGACAGAGGGTCGTTGAAAGGGTGCTTCCCTGGCATTACGAAGGAGATCCCGTTGACTGACAGGATGGAGGACCTGGCCCGCTGGGTCAGGAGCAGCTTCGGAGAGCTTGAGAGCGTTGCGCCCATAGCAGGCGACGCGTCCCACAGGGAGTTCTACCGTATAGCCTCCGGAGGGGTCACCTTCATTGTCATGGACAGCTCGCGAACCCCCCTCTGGCCCTGGCTCGACATACACAACCTCCTCCGGGGGATGGATTTCCCCGTTCCGGGGGTGGTGCTCAGCGACGAGTCCAGGGGCTACGTCATACAGGAAGACCTTGGCGACACCAGGCTCTGCGACGTTAAGGGCGAAAAGGAGTACACCGCATACCTCCAGCAGGCCCTTACCCTGCTTCGGAGGTTCCACCGCGAGATAACCCCGGCAAAGGCCAGCGGATCCATCGCCGGAAGAAGGTATTTCACCACCAGTTTCTTCATGGCCGAGCTGGAGCACACCCTGGAGCACCTTTTCTTCAGGCTCCTCCGGGTTCCGGTGGAGGAACTCATGGAGACCCAGAGGCTCATGAGGATCCTCTGCG
This sequence comes from uncultured bacterium, assembly GCA_964387445.1. Taxonomy (GTDB): domain Bacteria; phylum Fermentibacterota; class Fermentibacteria; order Fermentibacterales; family JCC-6; genus Sabulitectum. The sequence goes on along the minus strand of CAYLXG010000002.1, from coordinate 1,630 downwards.
AGAAGGCCATGGGCTCAACCGGAAGCGTCTTCACCCACAGGGACTTCCACTCGGCGAACCTGATGATAAGCGGGGACCGCGTCTTCATGGTGGACTGGCAGGACGCAAGACAGGGCCCCCCCTGCTACGACCTTGCAAGCCTTCTCAGGGACAGCTACCACGACTGCGGCGACCAGTGGCGCAACATGGCCCAGGCCTTCATACTGGGGATCAACGGCGCCAACCTTTTCGAGTTCGTTTTTTCCGCCCTTCAGAGGAACCTGAAGGCCCTGGGAACCTTTGCATATCAGTACCGCGCCTGCGGCAACGACAGGTACCTGAAGTACATGCCCCCCACTCTGAGATACATGGAGGATTACCCGGCGGTCTGTCCCGCCGTGGGCAAGATCGTTGAGAACATTCTTGGAATCATCGACAGACACACCGGAGAGATAGATCTGAGGAACTTCAGGGAGTCGGACTCGCCGGTGAAGATCAACCTGTAAGGATAACCACCCATGAAAAGAATACTCACCGGAGACCGGCCCACCGGCCCGCTGCACCTCGGGCATTACGTGGGTTCTCTAAGGAACCGGGTCAAGCTGCAGGACAGCTACGACACTTTCATAATAGTCGCCGACGTCCAGGCCCTGACCACACACTGGGAGCAGCCGGAGCTCCTGGGAGCCAATGTGAGGGAAGTGGCAATCGACAACCTTGCAGCAGGGCTCGATCCTGACAAGGTAAGCATTTTCGTGCAGAGCATGGTCCCTCAGATAGCTGAACTCACCGTGCTCTTCGGGCTCTTCACCACGGTGAGCAGGCTCAGGCACAACCCCACCATCAAGACAGAGGCGAAGCAGTACGGTTTCACCGACATGACCTACGGTTTCCTGGGATACCCTGTCAGCCAGGCGGCGGACATACTTTTCTGCAGGGCGGACCTTGTGCCCGTGGGAGAGGACCAGCTTCCCCATGTGGAGGTCACAAGGTTCGTGGCCAGGAGGTTCAACGAGCTTTACGGAGATGTGTTCCCGGAGCCGGAGGCAATGGTGAGCGAGGTTTCCAGGCTGGTGGGTCTCGACGGGAACGCCAAGATGAGCAAGTCCCTGGGGAACGCCATTTACCTCAAGGACGACCCCGACGAGATCAGAAAGAAGGTCATGAGCGCAGTCACCGACCCGGCGAGGATCAGGAAGACCGATCCCGGCCACCCTGAGATCTGCACGATCTTCGCCTACCACAAGGCCTTCAACGCAGAGGAGGTCCCGGGCATAGAGGCGGCCTGCAGAGCCGGGGAAGTGGGATGCGTGGCCTGCAAGAAGAACCTGGCGAACAAGCTGGAAGCCCTGCTGGAACCCATCAGGGCCCGAAGGAAGGAATTCGAGAGACCCGGGGTGATCGACGAGATACTCAGACAGGGAACCCGCAGGGCCGTGGAAGCCGGCGGGGAGACAATGGAGAAAGTAAGGGTATCCATGCAGATCGACTACCTGAAGGGGGCCCTCTAGTGTTCTCCCTTTACAACACCGTCACAAGGAAAAAAGAAGAGTTCCAGCCCCTGGATCCACCCTTCGTGGGAATGTACGTATGCGGACCCACCGTCTACGGCCACAGCCATCTGGGACATGGAAAGAGCTATGTCTGTTCC
>CAYLXG010000001.1:39597-56235 GCA_964387445.1 uncultured bacterium | reverse complement strand
GGAAGCGTGGTCAAGGATGCCCATGGAGTTGTCCGAGAGCCTGACCATCCCGCCGGGTCTGAGGAGCTCGCCGGGCCCGCTTCCGCTCCTGGATATCTGCCTGATGAATTCGCCCTGCGGGGAGAAGAGCCTTGCGCATCCCTTCGCCTCGTCAAGGATGGCGATGGTACCGCCGTCCAGGGTTACCGCGTCCGCAATGGTTCCGAAGACTCTGTTGGAGTCGCCCATGAGAACCCCTATGGTGTCCCTGGGGGAAACCGTGATGGTGTCCGGTTCAGCGCTTCCGTTCTCCTCCGGGTCCGGAGCGTCGGTTCCGCAGGCAGCCAGAAGGCAAAGGGCGGCCGCCGCCAGATGTACCCTTTTCATGCTTCTCCAATCCTCTCCCAGGGTGTGTCCGAAATATAGGACTTCCCGGTAACGGGAGGCGTTACATGAGGGATATGGCGATGCTGAGCCAGACCGGAAGCGTGACGAGGGCGATGAGATGGGTTATCAGCTGAAGGGATGACACCAGCTGCCATTCCCCGTGGTATCGCCTTGCTATCAGGGCATGGTTGGTGGCGGGAGGAGCCGCCGCCACAAGGATGAGAACGGTTCCAGCAAGGGGGAGAAGATCGACGGCCCCTGAAAGGAGCAGAAGCAGCGCCGCTCCGGGAACCAGGACAAGCCTTACAGCGGCCAGTGGCAGAAGGTATCTCATGGGAACCCTTCCCGCGCCCCCCGCGGAGGCGATCATCCCACCCAGGACCAGCATGGCCATGGGGGAGAGCATCCGCCCCAGATGATCCATTGCGGAGAAAACGGTGGAGAGCACCGGCAGTCCGCCGGCTTCGCATCTGGCGGATTCCCGAACCCCGGGAACGGTGGAGAGGATGATGCCCAGGAAGAAGGACACTATGGGCGGGTTGAACACCTTTTTCATCCGCTGTGCGGCGGTGAGTTCCACCGGGCCGGAGAGAAGCCTTACCCCGGCGGTCCACATGAAGAGTATCGAAGGAAGCGAGATAACGGATATGTATACCACCGCGGTGTCCTGAAGCTCTGCAGGAGCAACCGCAAGGATGACCGGAAGGGGAAGATAGAGGCTGTTGGAGATCATCATCATTGCGGTAACGGATCTGTCCCGCCCTTGAGAAGGCCCCGGGAACACCCTGTAGAAAGCCGTTCCAAATCCCCAGGAAAGAATGATCCACCCGGCTGACAGCAATGCCAGGATTCCCCCCTGTTCCAGGAGTGCGAAGCTGAACGATCTGGTCATGGCAAGTATGAAAGCGGAGGGGATCACGATATCTATCAGGAATCTGGTGATGTCGCCCAGGGTATGCTCGCCGAGGATGCGTTTTCTCACCAGGACGAAACCCAGGATGACCAGAAGGGCCATCCTGCCTATCACGTCGAAGGACGTTCCCAGGGCATTCAAGAATTCAGGCAAGCTTTTCCTTCTAATGGAACGGGCCCGGCTGGGAGCCGGGCCCGTGGTACTGCCGGTCTATATGCTCAGAACCGTGAACTCGATCCTTCTGTTCCGGGCCTTGTTGGCGGCGGAATCATTTGGGGCTATGGGATTGGACTCGCCGTACCCCACGGTGGTGAGCCTGTTCCCGGCAATCCCCTTGCTGACCAGGTACTGGTACACCGACTGGGCCCTGCGCTCGCTGAGGGTCTGATTGGAACTTTCACTGCCGTCGCTGTCGGTGTGGCCGGCGATCTGTATCCTGGCGGTGGGGTTGTCCCTCAGAAGGATGGCCACGCTGTCGAGCACCGGGTAGCTCTCAGGCTTGATGTTCGCGCTTCCCGAATCGAAGTAGATATTGTCGAAGCTCATCACCTCGCCCTGGCGGAGGGCTTCCCTGAGGATGAACTCGACCCTTACCGTTTCGTTGGCTATGGCTGTGATCGACTTGTTGTCGGCGATGTAGCCGTCGGCCTGCACCGCCACCGGCCAGGTACCCGCTTCCACCTGGGCGGTGAACACGCCGGCGGAGCTGGTGGTTGCCGTTACCGGAGTGGAGCTGCCGATTGTTACCGCAGCGCCCTCTATGGGCCGTCCCTGGCCGTCCTTCACGGATCCGCTCAGGGTTCCCAGGTTGGGCACCAGGGCGAAGTCCAGTGTGGCGGACTGATCCCTTCCCAGGACCACCATGGCACTGGCGTTCCTGTAGCCAGGGGCCACCACCGTGACAGGAACCTCCCCTGCGGGTATCCGGTGGGTATAGAAGCCCGTCTGGCCGTCGCTGGTCACGTTGGCTATGGGGACGCCGGGGAAGGTAATGGTGGCGAAGACCGGCATTCCAGTCAGTGAATCGCTTACTATTCCGCTCAGGGTGGAGAGCCTGGGCCCTTCATCCCCTCCGGTCATCATGTCGGAGGAGAAGCCAACCGCCAGACCTATGCCGTAGTCGAAGGTGCCTCCAATGGGAAGGGGAGCCCTTTCCGCCCTCTCCTGGGTGGTGACAACGCTGTCGGTCTGGTACAGGCCGTGCCCCAGGTCGTAGTAGAGGGGGTCGAATGTGCTGGTGCTGAGGTCGAAGGTTACATCGATGAAAGTGCCTGAAGCGTTCTTGAATCGGATACCCGGGGTGAAGTAGGAAACGGTGGCGTCGTCCCTGTCCAGAAGCGTGCTGCTGGTGTACTCCACGAATATGTCGGCGTGGGGGGTTGGCACCTCCACACCGAAACCCCATGAGAATACCCCGTCGGAAACCTCGAGGGTAACATCGGTGGAATCGGAGTAGTTCCAGCCTACGCTGTCGGGCTCCACCCTGAAATCGGTGAAGTGGTAGTTCTGGGTGTAGCTGGCGTAGCCAAGGTTAAGGTGGGCCTTTGCAGCGGCCATGGGGATCCATCTGCCGAAGTCGCCGCTTATGAGGAGGTCGAAGCCCATGGAGCTGTTGCCGGTGGTCGTGAACGGCTTTCTCAGCGTGCTGTAAAGCTGCCCGGTGTGCCACATCCCGTCGGGGTCGTCCATTACCCTGAGGAAGGCAGTGTCAGCCGGGGCCATCCCCATCCTGATGCTGCCTCCGAACCAGACAACGTCCTCAAGGTCGGGAATGGGGTTGTAGCCACCGTGAAGGACGAAGTCTATTCCCTCGAACCCGTTGACATCCTCCCAGTGGCCTGTGGACCGCTCTTCGTAGAGGTCCCTTTCCAGCCAGGTCCCTGAGTATGTGGCCCTGGCAGCCAGGTCCACGTAGTCCCACACGCCGTAGCCCAGGGAAACGGATCCCTGCGCTGTGTGCTCGGTTTCCGTCACCTCTTCGAAGAGAAGGGTCTGTGGCAGATAGTGGCTGTGGTATATGTAGTTCTCGAACTCGTTCGCCGCTGTCCAGTAGTTCATGCCTATGCCGAATGACATTTCGTTGAACCCCAGCGGCATGGCCCGGCTGACCCTGTGAAGCCCGGGAACGCCCCAGACGGACGGAGCCGCCATGGCGGCGGTGGCGGAAAGCAGAAGAAACAGAACGGCAGCGGTTTTCATTATCCCCTCCTTGAACTGAAAAAAGCATGAAGATCATCCTGCAAAGCATGCAAACATTAGGCTTTGGGGTCAACAGAGGGTGGAAGACGCTTGACCGTGGATGATTTCCGCTCTATAGAAACATGGTCATGGATGATAGCGGAATGTACATCAGGGTGCTCCTCAGGGTGAGGGGAATGGTCCAGGGAGTTGGATTCAGGTACTGGACCATGACCCGGGCCGTGGAGCTTTCCCTGGGCGGGCATGTGAGGAACCTCCCCGACGGGTCGGTGGAGGCGGTGCTTTGCGGACCTGCCGATTCCGTGGAGATGATGATGGAAAAGATGGCCCGGGGCCCTACCCACGCAGTTGTCAGGGGCATCGAGGTCCTTGAGAGAGAAGAAACCGAGGAAGCCGTGGGGGAGTTCCGTATCTCCCGCTGACGGCGTTCCATGGCAGGAAGGATATTAGAAAATGAAACTGTCCCTTGCGGTTTTTGCCGTTCTTGTCTGTGCCGCCCTGGCCTGGGATCCCCTTTCGTCCCACTACCTGAGCCATGTTCTTCCCGTAACGGGTACGGACAGCGATTTTTCCCTGGGCTACTTCTCCTTCGGTGAATACTGGGAAACGGATACACTGGGCTTCGACAGCCTGTACGAGTACAGGGAGGGCTACGGAATAGTCAGGTTCATGTGGGCTGGAAGGTACGGTCTCACCTCCAGCCATACCATAAGCCTCATAGTTCCAGGGTTCCTGCAGTTCTCGGGGCCCGGGGACACCACCGGAGTGGGAATAGCGGACCCCTGGATATGCGTCGACGGGTGGATGAGCAGGGATCCACAGTTCGTTCTCAGGGGAGCCCTGAGACCTACCCTGAAGGGCACTCTGGACACAGGCGACTACACCGAAAGCGACAGGCATGTGGCCGCGGAGGTCTCGGGAACCATGGAACTGCCCATGGCGGGTTCCTCCACGGGACCCAGGCTCCAGGTCTCCGGGGGGCTCCGTCACTACTTCACCGCATGGGATCAGGTCCCGGGCGCCCCGGGCGATTCAGCGGACACCTCCCCGGGGATGGAGTTCAGGGCGGGGGCCATGGCGGTGCTTCCCGTGAACAGGGAGCTGGACTTCCACGCCGGTCTTGAACTGGCCTCGAGGAGCGAGACCGAGGTTGATTCCCAGGACATAAACGGCAGCGAAGTATCCCACGTTGACCTGAGGACAGGGATTCAGCTGGACAACAGCCAGCTTCAGCTCAACGTTGACCTTTTCTACAGGGTCAGCGGAGAGAACACCAACAAGGAATGGGGTCTGATGGTCAGCGGCATCGGCTGGAACCTGGGCGACCTGTTCAGCGTGGGTTCCGGGGGCAGGACCACTACCTCAGGCGGTTCAGGCGGCAGAACCTGATGGGAAGGTGGAAGTGGTTCGGTCTCATAGCCGCCGCCGCTGCGGCCACCGCCCTGCTTGCCAGACCGCACAGCCCTGGCATAAGGTATTCCGAGACCGCCCTTGCATGGGCCGTCTCCCTTGAGGAGGGCAGGGCCGCCGAAGCCCTTGCTATGATGGAACCGGGAACCGCCGAGGGATACTCCGAGGAGTTCCTCTCGCGCCTCGCCGGGGAGGAGGCTCCCGAGTCCTTCCACTACGACGGCTTCGACAGCGGAGGTGTCAGGATGTCCGGGGTGTCAGGCGACCGGGGGAGCAGGATCGTCTGGCTCACCGATGATGATACGCCGGGAGTAATACGCGATACAGCCCTGGACAATCTGCTGGGCCAGGCCGTTTTCATATGCAGGGAGAATGCCCTTGCACACCCTGAGGGCAGCTGTCCCGTTTCAGGGGCTTCATACACATATGATCGTGAAGCGGGGCTGGTTGTTTGTCCTGACGGGCACCTTGGCGAAGGGCTGTTCGTTAACTCCCTGAGCTGCGCTGCAAGAAGGGATTCAGTCTTAATTGAGGTGGAGGCCCTCATGGCGGCGGGATACCCTGCGCCGGCCTCCCTTGAGGATATGTACCCAGAAAGTTCCGGCGAGTTCGGAAGAAGGGGAGGCTATCGTTGTCCCGACAATGGCTACGCTTACTACTCGATCAGGGACGGAGCGGTCTACTGTCCCTTTCACGAAGAGACGACTCAGGTGCGGGCAGCGGTGGAGGAGTGAAGGCATTCCCCAGGCTCATAGAGGATCAGGACACCTTCGGATCCCTCGTTGACAGCCTCCTGAAGGAACCGGTGGTTGCCATAGACACCGAGTTCCACTGTGAGAAGCGCTACTGGCCGGACCTCTTCCTGCTTCAGCTGGCCAGCGAGGCCACCGGCCCGGTTGCTGTGGATCCACTTCGGGTGAAGGACCTTTCGCCCCTGGGAAGGCTCTTCGCCAGCGAAGATGTGGTGAAGGTAATACACAGCGCGAGGAACGACCTCGCCATTCTCTTCCACGACATACCCGGCTTCAGGGTACAGAACCTATTCGATTCTCAGATCGCCGCTGCATTCCTGGGCTACGGCGAGCACATCAGCCTGGTGACCCTGGTGCAGTCCGTCACCGGGGTGAAGGCCAGGAAGAAGTACTCCATGAGCGACTGGTCGGCAAGACCGCTGGCTGAGGGCCAGCTGGAGTACGCCCTGGACGATGTCCGGTACCTGATCAGGGTCCACAGGAAACTCTCCTCGCAGCTTAAGAAGAAGGGCCGGACCAACTGGTTCCTCGGGGAGCAGGAAATGCTCCTCGACCCCGCCACCTACGAGATATCCCTGGAGAAGCTCTTCATGAAGGCCCGTTCCGCCGGCAAGATAAAGAAGGCGAACTTCCCCGTCCTCTGGTGCCTCGTTAAATGGCGGGAGGAAGAGGCCAGGGAGATGAACCGCCCCAGGCATTTCGTCGCCAGGGACCACCTCCTCTGCCGGCTGGCCTTGCTGGCCCCCGGGGACAAGGGTTCCATCGAGAGGCTCCGGGGCATGCCCGGGGGTTTCGTTGAGAAGTACGGCCAGGGCATCGTGGAAACGGTGGAACGGTGCAGGAAGGATCCCCCGAGGGACGTTCCGAAGGTATCCATGCCAAGGCACGACTGGGGATACGCCGCAAGGAAGGACATCCTCAGGATATTCCTGAAGATCAAGTCGAAGGAACTGGACCTTTCACCGGCGCTGCTCCTTCCCAGCGAGAGCTTCGAGTCCATACTGGAAGATCCGCCGGGCAGCCTGAAGCAGCTCATGGCCAGGAAGGACCTCACCGGATGGAGGAAGGAAGCCCTGGGCCCTGAAATGGTGGATGTGCTCAACGGTTCCCTGGCCATTTCCCTCCGTTCCGGGAAAACCGTGAAGTTCGTAAAGGTGAAGTGAGGCCGGCATGATACACGACGCAACGAAGACCATCGGAGAGGGAATTCCGGTCTGGCCCGGGGATGTGGAGTTCTCCATGAGAACGGTTCAGAACGCAGGGTTCAGTTCCTCCTCGGTGACCATGTCGCTCCACACGGGAACCCATATGGACGCGCCCAAGCACAGGTTTCAGCAGGGGAGATCAATAGATTCCTATGCCCCATTCATCGTTCCCGCACTCTTTCAGTGCGGTGGAAGCATGAAGGGGAAGGCGGTGCTTTTCACGGGCCCTTTAACAGAGGCGGAGGCCCGGTCGCTGGTGGAGGGGGGAGCGGTCCTTGCGGGAACCGCGTCGATCTCCATCGACCACCCGGACACAACCGTTGCCCATGAGATGATACTGGGTGCCGGGATTCCGGTGATAGAGAACCTCGTTCTGGATGGGCTGGAACCGGGGGAGTACATCATGATGGCCTTCCCGCTGAAGTTCAGGGGGGCCGACGGTTCTCCGGTGAGGGTCATCCTTGCGGATTCTCCTGAAGACATTCTTGAAGCAGTTCAGTGAAGTGCCGGTGACAGACCCATCCCTCCGGTGAACCGGGAAGGGCATCCTCCATCGTCATACCTGGAAAGGGCCTGATCATCCGCTCAAGGTAGCGGAGCCTCATGTCGATCTCCTCCGCCGCCCTGCTCTTCCCCTCTATCATCGGGCCGTGGGAAAGAAGGATCCTGTTCTTCTTCATGCCTTTCAGAAGTTCCAGAGAGGCCATGTGGCTTTCGATGTCTTCCCTCCTTACCCATGGAACTATCCTTCTCCCGTCGTACCTCGACATCAGGTTGTCCCCGGCGTGGAGGTACTCGCCGTTAATGTCCACGAAGATGCTGCAGGGCGAATGCCCGGGAGCCGGTATGAAGCGCAGCCGGAAGTCCCCGAAGATCAATGGTTCGTCGAAAGGAACAGGCGAGACATCCTGAGGGATTGCCTTGGTCAGGATTCTGCGGAACTCGGGGCTGCCCATGACGGCGATGTCTCCGGGGGCGGCCATGAGCCCGGCGGCGTGATCGTTGTGGAAGTGGGTGAGGACCACTGTGGAAAGGGATGAGCGGCGGTCCTCCAGGCCAAGGAGGACCGCCTTCATCTGGGAGCGGAAAGCGGCGTCCATGAGCAGGACCCTTCCGCCTGAGATCAGCGCGTAGATGTTGAAGCCGTAATCGAAGCCTTCGAGTTCCGGGAAGTTGAAGTTGAGAAGCTTCGGCCTCAGTTCCTCGGTTCTCAGAACAGCAGCCTCAGATCAACGACCCTGCAAAGGCAGCCGCGGAAGTCCGCGGATGAGAACATCGCGTCCCCCAGGTACTCCTCGGAAACAGGGGCTTCAGGGGTAAGCCTGATGTAAAGCCCTTCATAGGCGGTTCCCTCGAGGTCGGCCCATCCTTCGGCGTCCCAGGCGAAACCCGCCATTGGGAACTCGCCGATCACGGCTTCCAGCTCTTCCAGGGTGGATCCTATACCGATCCCCTCCTCGGTGGTGATAGCAGGGCCTGTGAACCTTATCTGCGTAACAAGGCCCTCTTCCCAGACCACCGAGAACTCCTGTTCGGTTGCTCCATAAACCAGAGCGCCTTCGGAGTAGTATCCCTCTCCCAGGTGCTCCCGAACCGCTTCCACGTTCTCTTCACCGAAGGTCTCCACCATGTATTCCATTGTGGTCTCCGGGGTGATCCCGGCGAAACCCTCCGGGGATAAGGCAAGAGAGGCTAAAACCGCTGCTGCGAGTATCGCCGTCATATCTGCAGGTCTCCTTCCGGTTCGATCATGTACACCCTCGACCACTCCTCGGTTATCGGGTCGAATCCCAGAACGCCGTAGGGGGAGATGGCAGGCATAACGTTCTCATGGGCTTCGTCCGCCCTGAGGGCCGCTGTGAAGAGGAACTCGCCGGTGTCGCAGTCGTAAACCCGGTAGACGGCGCCGTCGTAGAGGCCGCCCATTACCCACAGCCTGTTCCGGGAATCCACCGAAAGCATGGCGATCATCGACCTGTACTCGTCGGGCTCGTAGCTGTCCGCCATTGCCGGTGGGGCGCCGCCGGCGGTCATCCTGTTCCTTACGATCTCCCGCTCTATCTCAATGTCTTCCTGCGACTTCCGAATCCTCGGGAAGTCCTCCTCGATGGTGAAGAGCTCCTGGCCGGTCCTGTCGTAGCAGGTTACCAGGTACTGCTCGGTATCGTACTGGGCGAGGAAGACGTCCTCATCCCTGTCAACGGCGAAGATGATGGAGGTCTTTGCCATGTCGCCCATGTTGTTCATGTCGAAGGGGATAAGGTTTTCCCTGTAGGTAACGTCCGCCTCGGCGGAATCGGTCCAGAGGCTCACCGCCATGCCGGTGAACATCTCTTCGCCTTCCTGCTCCCATGCGGGTTTCAGTCCCACGAACCCGCCTTCAACGGCGGCAACGCCCACCGGCGGAGAGGGGAAGAAGCCCCCCATTTCATGGGTGAAGCCGTATTCAGCGTCGTAGAAGTTTATCTTCCCTCCCATGGCGTCGGGAACGATGAATCCGTTGTCAGGGGTTACGGCGAAGCCCGCGATCATCAGGTACTCGCCGGGGCCCTGACCCTTTCCCCCCACGGAGGCGATGTATTCCCCGGAAGGGGAGTAGACCTTCACTGCGGTCTTGCCCATGTCGGCTATTGCTATGTTGCCGTTGGGAAGGTACTGGGCGGCCACCACTGTTCCGAAAACCAGGTTGGTGTCACCCAGCTCAACGCCGATGGAGTCGGTCATCACAAGCCAGTGGTCTATCTCCGGCATCTCCAGGCTGGTTGGCTCACCGTTCTCGCCGGTATCGGTCTGGCCCCCGTCGACCGGTCCCTCGCCGCCGCAGCCCGCCGCTGCGGCCAGCAGCACCGCAAGGGATACTGTCAGTTGTTTCAGCATTTCTATTACTCCTTTTGTTTACAGCGAGAAATAAAGACTGTGCTCCAGGGGGTGAGGATTTCCCCGGAAGAGAGCGGTCTCCTTTCTCTTTGCCTTCAGGAAAGCGTCGATAAGGTCCGGTGTGAAAACATCGTCCTCCTGGAGGAACTCCCTGTCCGCCTCGAGGGAATCCAGCGCCTGGTCGAGGCTTTCCGGCAGGCAGTGCAGCTCTGACGTGTCGTACCCGGGGGCGAACACGTTCTCGTCGATGGGGCCGAAGCCCATCTTCTCAGGTTCCATTTCCTTCTTTATGCCGTCGATGGCGGCCATTATCATGGAGCCCATGGCCAGGTAGGGGTTGCAGGTGCCGTCGGGGACCCTGTACTCGAAACGCATCTTCTTGGGTGAGTTGGCGTATGCGGGAACCCTCACCGCGGCGCTCCTGTTCGGGCCGCTGAAGAACCTGTACACAGGGGCCTCCTGGTTGGGCACCAGCCTCTGGTAGCTGTTCTGGGATGGGTTGGTGAAGGCGGATATGGCCCTGGCGTGGTGAAGTATGCCGGCGATGGCGGACCTGGCAAGGGGGCTGAGGTTGCAGTACCCGTCCTTGTTGAAGAACAGCCTTTCCCCCGCCTTCTCGAAGTAGAGGTGGAAGTGCATGCCGCTGCCGGGTTCGCCGGGAAGGGGCTTGGGCATGAAGGTGGACGCCAGGCCGTGCTTCAGGGCCACGCTCCTGATTATGTGCTTCGTGAGCATAACGTTGTCGGCGCTTGTCATCATAGGGGCGAATCGGGTCTCTATCTCCGCCTGACCCCATCTTCCCACCTCGTGGTGGTGGTATTTCACCTCTATGCCGGCCTCCTGCATCCTTGTCACCATCTCGCCCCTGATGTCATGAAGGCTGTCCAGGGGATACATGGCGTGGTATCCGCTGTGGGCAGCGTGAACCAGGCCGTGGGAATCGAAGCTTTCCGATGCCCCGGGATTCTCTATGTTGCCGAACTCGTAACCGCTGCTTCCGGGCTTTCCCCAGAAACGAGCCCTGTCGAAGAGGTAGAATTCGAACTCCGGAGCCCAGAAGCTGTCGGTGGCTATTCCCGCGGACTTCAGCAGGGAAGACGCTTTCCTGGCTATTCCCCTGGGATCCCTTGAATAGGGGTGACCTGTGACGCAGTCCACTATTTCTCCGAAAAGGGCCACCGTGGGCTTCTTGGCGAACGGGTCGAAGTAGAGCCTCCTGGGGTCTGGAACCAGGGCCAGGTCCCCGGCTTCGGTGCTGCTCATGCCGTCGAGGGTGGAACCGTCGAACCCCACTCCCCTGAGGAAAAGGTCGCTGGGGGCGGTGGCCACCGGTATGGTTACATGGCGCCAGTAGCCCATAAGGTCGGTGAACCTCAGGTCTATCTCCTCTATTCCCTTTTCCTTGAGCTTGTTCTGCGCCGCTTCGATGATACCGTTGCTCACTTCATTCCACCTTTCACAGGGACTCCAGCTCCCTTAACAGAATCCTGTCGAGTTCATTCTCATCCACGGCCCCCAGTGATGCGCCGTTCCTCCAGAGGATCAGCCCCGCGGGGGTTCCTATTACAGCTATATCGGCTTCCCGGGCTTCCCCGGGGCCGTTGACCTCGCAGCCCATCACCGCCACGGTTACCGGTTTTTCGATACCCTGGACCATCCCCTGTACCCTCAGGGCCAGGTTCTCCACGTCAAGCCTGGCCCTGGCGCAGGTGGGGCAGCTCACTATCCTCACGAACCTTCTCCTGAGATCCAGGGAGGAAAGTATCTCCCATCCAGCTTCCGGTTCGGGCTCGGGTGAACCGGAGATGGAGACCCGTATGGTGTCTCCGATGCCCTCCTCCAGCAGGATCCCCATTGCAACGGCGCTCCTTATTCCCGCGGTGCTCCTGGGGCCCGCTTCGGTAACACCCAGATGGAGCGGGTAAGGGCATCTCTGCGCAGCCAGCCTGTTTACCCTTACCGTAAGCATCGGATCGGAAGCCTTCAGGGAAAGCACTATGTCCCGGAATCCGAGGCTTTCAAGAAGGGTGAAGTGCCTTTCGGCGGCGGCCCACATGGATTCTTCGTTTACGCCTCCGTAAAGATCGAGAAGGTCCCCGGGCACGCTTCCTGAGTTGACCCCGATCCTTATGGGCACTTTCCTGTCCATGGCCAGGGCGGCAATCTCCTTCAGCTCGCTTTCACGGCGTATGTTCCCCGGGTTGAGCCTGAGCTTGTGAATGCCGGCGGTGATGGCCTTCAGGGCAAGGTCGGCCCGGAAGTGAATATCCGCCACCAGCGGCACCGGGGAACCTTCTATTATCTCCGGCAGCGCCTGCGCCGAGGCGTCGTCGGGAACCGACACCCGAACGATCTCAGCGCCCAGGAACGCCAGCCTGCTGATCTGTTCAAGGGTGGAACGGGCGTCGGAGGTCTTCGTGTCGGTCATGGACTGAACGGAAACCGGCGCGCCCCCGCCGATATCGAGGGAGCCGGCCCTTACCCTTCTTTCCGAAGGCATCACGGCCTCCTGACCGCGGTGACGAACCTGTGTCGCCCCGCAAGGTCCCTGCGGGTCTCCACTGAGACCCACTGTTCTCCGCTGAACATGGCCTTTACCGGTTCTTCCTGGTCGTATCCCGTTTCCAGCACGATGTATCCCCCCGGCCTCAGGAGCCCGGGGGCGCTTCCCACGAGTTCCAATATAAGGGAAAGCCCCTTTTCACCACCATCCAGGGCAAGCCGGGGCTCGTGGTCCCTTACCACAGGCTCGAGGCCGGCTATGTCCCCGGAGGGTATGTAGGGCAGGTTGGCGGCGATCAGGTGAAAGATCCCGGGGAAGGGTTCGCCAAGGCTGCAGTTCACAGGCAGGTAGTTGAAGGCCTGGAGGCGCGATGCGTTCAGCGCAGCCAGGCTCACCGCGGCCTGGGAGATGTCGGTGCCCACCACGGTTGCTTCCGGCAGTTCCAGGGCAAGGGTTATGCCTATAACGCCCGAACCGGTTCCCGCATCCAGCACCTTCGGAGAAGGGGGAAGGGGAAGCCCGGTTGCCATCTCCACCATCAGCTCGGTCTCCGGCCTGGGAATGAGGGCGTCGGGGGTCACGGCGAAGGTCCTTCCGTAGAAGTCCCACTCGCCTGTCACATGCTGAAGCGGTTCTCCCCGGGCAACCCTGTGCACCAGCGAAAAAAAACTCTCCTCTTCCTGATGGGAAAAGGAGAGTCCGTGAAGCCTTGCCGGAGGAACTCCCAATATATGGGCGGCCAGCACCCTGGTCTGCCACTGCGGGTTCTCTCCCCCTGCTGCTTCCATGAGGCAGGCTGCGGCTTCGAGGCACCGGGCCAGGTTCACCCCTCGGACCTTTCCGCCAGGATGCGCTCCTGATCGGCCTTTATGAGTTCCTCTATCACCGGGTCGAGGTCACCGCCCAGTATGGAATCCAGAGCATGGAGGGTAAGATGTATCCTGTGGTCGGTGAAGCGGCCCTGGGGGAAGTTGTAGGTCCTTATCTTTGCGCTCCTGTCCCCGGAGCCCACCATGCTCCTGCGGCTTTCGGAACGCTTCGCCTCCTCTTCCTCCTGCTTGACCACCAGCAGCCTCGATCTGAGGACCTTCATTGCCTTGGCCTTGTTCTTGTGCTGGCTCTTCTCGTCCTGGCAGGAAACCACCGTGCCGGTTGGAATGTGGGTGATGCGGACCGCGGAGTCGGTTGTGTTCACGCTCTGGCCGCCGGGCCCCGATGAACGGTATACGTCTATCCTCAGGTCATCGGGGTTTATGTCGATGTCCACCTCTTCCGCCTCAGGCAGAACCGCAACCGTGCATGCGGAGGTGTGTATCCTGCCGCTGGTCTCGGTTTCCGGCACCCTCTGGACCCTGTGGACACCGGATTCGTACTTCAGCCTGCTGTAGACGCCGTCCCCGGAGAGGTTGAAGATTACCTCCTTCAGCCCGCCGCGCTCGCTTTCCCTTACGCTCATGGTCTCCAGCTTCCACCCCATTTTCTGGGCGTAGCTGGAATACATCCTGTATATGTCGCCGGCGAAAAGGGCAGCCTCTTCTCCGCCTGTGCCTGCCCGGATCTCCATTACCGCTCCACGCCTGTCGTTGGGGTCGGGGGGTATCAGGAGGATCTTCAGTTTCCTGCCCAGCTTCTCCAGCCTTTCCTCCAGCCCGGGTATCTCCGCCTGGGCCATTTCGGAGAGCTCCTGATCGTCGCCCTGGGCCGCTTCGGACATCTCGGCGAGAAGGGAGCGGGTATCCATGATGTCCGTGAGGGTTTCGTCTATGCGCACAAGCCCGGACCTTTCCAGGTTGAGCTGCTTTATCAGGGAGGGGTTCCTGAGGGTTTCCGGCTTGCAGAGATCGCCGTCGATCTCCTGGATCCGCTCCCTTATGCGGCGCTGTTCTTCACCGTGTTTCATCACTCACCGTCTTGCTGGATGCGGACAGTTTCAGGCAGTGCCATACCGAGGGCCATCCGCGCGGCTGTTTCCGCAACCTCCAGCATGGCCGGTTCCGCCTTCCTGGTGGTCAGTTTCTGAAGCCACATCCCAGGCTTCGAAAGCGCCCTGGCGAACCGGGACGACTCCATGTGCCTGTCGGCGGCCTTGAGCACTTCGTAGGCTATGCCCATGACCAGAGGTATGAGGGGAAGGTGGTAGAGGACCCTCCAGTGGGCGGCGGGGGAAACACCTGTGATCAGGTACACCAGCGAGTCTATGATGGTGTAGCATATGATTGTGATCACCATGACATAGAGAAGGAAGCTGGTGCCGCATCTGGCGTGGAGGGGGGTGTTCCCGTGGGCGTCCTCCGCCAGACTGTCGGAGCCGTTCTCCCAGGCGTGGATCACCTGATGCTCAGCTCCGTGGTACATGAAGACCCTTCTTATGTCCGGCATCAGGGAAATGGCGGCGATGTAGACTACGAACGCCGCGATGCGGAAGACCCCGGCGGTCATGTGTATGGCGAACTGCGCCCAGCCTCCTGAAAGGCCGTCCGGCACCACCCACTGGCCAAGCCTCAGGGGAAGCCAGGCGAAAAGGACCACAGCCAGCACCAGGGCAGCTGCGTTGGCCAGGAAGGTGCCCAGGGCGGAGGATCTCTTCTCCTCCCCCTTCTCTTCGGCGGTTTCCGCTGACCAGTTCAGGGCCGTAAAACCCAGTTTCAGGGTTTCGATAAGGTTCACCGCTCCCCGGAAGACCGGTCTGGACAGAATGCCGCCGCTCCTTTCGGGGACCAGATGGGACATGTCCCTGGCTACTATGGAGCCGTCGGCGGTCCGCACGGCGGCTGCGGCCCCGCCCGGGGCCCTCATGAAAACGCCTTCCACTATTGCCTGACCGCCGATGTTCGGTCTTTTGCAGCCCATTTTTTACTCCTGCAGTTAGAAAACGGGGGGCGTGGGCCCCCCGCTTCATTTCAGTGCCGGGACAGTTATCCCTCCTGCTCTTCCTTCTTCTCGATGCCGTACTTCTTAAGGTACTTGTCTACCCTTCCGGCGGAGTCGATGAGCTTCTGCTTGCCGGTGTAGAAGGGGTGGCAGGCGGAACAGATGTCGAACTTGTGGTCGCCGCGGGTCGACCTGGTGCGGACAGTGTTGCCGCAGGCGCAGGAGAAAACGGCTTCCTTGTACTCAGGATGTATGTCTTTCTTCAATGTACTTTCCTCTCAGGCGAAAAACCGCCGTATCCTACTCGTAATTCTGCATGTTGTCAAGGAAACGGCGGTTGGATTTGTGCTTGGAGAGCTGGTTCTTAAGGGTTTCCATGGCCTCAACAGGGCTCATCTCAACCAGTATCTTCCGCATTACCCAGACCCTGCTGATGGTTTCCTCGTCAAGGAGAAGGTCTTCCCTCCTGGTGCCTGACTTGGTGATGTCTATCGCCGGGTAGACGCGCCTGTCCGCCAGCCTTCTGTCAAGGACTATCTCGCAGTTGCCGGTTCCCTTGAACTCTTCGAAGATCACTTCGTCCATCCGGCTTCCTGTGTCCACCAGGGCGGTTCCGATGATGGTGAGGCTGCCCCCCTCCACGATGTTCCTGGCGGCTCCGAAGAACCTCTTGGGCCTCTGGAGGGCGTTGGAATCCACTCCGCCGGAGAGGATCTTGCCGGAATGGGGTATGACCTGGTTGTTTGCCCGGGCAAGCCTGGTAATGCTGTCCAGGAGCACCACCACGTCTTTCCCGGCTTCCACCAGGCGCCGTGACTTCTCCATGACCATGTCCGCCACCTGAACGTGCCTCTTGGGGGCTTCGTCGAAGGTGGAGCTTATCACCTCGCCCTGGACCATGCGCTTCATGTCGGTGACCTCTTCCGGGCTCTCGTCGATGAGGAGCACTATGAGTTCCACGTCGGGGTGATTCTGGCTTATGGCGTTGGCCAGGTGCTGGAGCAGTATGGTCTTGCCTGCCCTGGGAGGAGATACGATCAGCGCCCTCTGCCCTTTGCCGATGGGGACCAGAAGGTCCATGATCCTGCCGGAATACTCCTCGGGCTTCGTTTCCAGGGTGAATTTCTCTTCGGGGTAGAAGGGGGTGAGGCTGTCGAACCTTCTGCGGGTGGTGGATTCGTCGGGGCTGAAGCCGTTCACCGTTTCCAGCCTGACGAGGGCGGCGTACTTCTCTCCGTCCCTGGGCTTTCTGGAGTGGCCGCAGATGGAGTCCCCGGTCATAAGATTGAAACGCTTGATCTGACTTGGCGAGATATACACGTCGTCAGGGCCGGGGAGATAGTTGCACTCGGAGTTGCGGAGGAACCCGTACCCTTCGTTCAGAACTTCGAGAACTCCCGTGGAATATCCCAGCCCGTTCTTCTCAGCCTTGTTCTCCATGATTATGGTGACCAGGTCTGCCTTCCTGATGTTGGTGACTCTCTTGACGCCCGCCTCTCTGGCGATGGCCTGGTTGATTTGATGATAGATGGCGGATACCCT
>CAYLXG010000001.1:23079-39587 GCA_964387445.1 uncultured bacterium | reverse complement strand
AATGGCCTGGAGTTCCGCCAGGGTTTTTGAATCGAGGTCGGAAGCGCTGGGGCCTTCGATGACCCGTCTGTGCTTACCGTGGGGACTCTTCTGTTTACGGCTGTTCTTCTGCAATGATTGTCTCTCCGTTAGTGTTCCGCCGGGCGGCGGTAATTATACATGTGGCATCTACCCGATGTGAAACGGCATATGATGGTCTGCTTGCGTTTTCTGAAAGGGGGAGATTCCCGGTCAATCGTGGTAATCAAAAATCATTGAAGCGGTACCCCTTCGTCAAGTGCCTGTCGATTGCCCGGTTCCAGGGCTGGCAGCGCGGAGGTTCGATTCGTTAATATTAGCCTTTGAACCTTGATCATCCAAAGGGAGGAAACTGGTGTCCGTGGACGGTGTGTTCCTTGCGCTTGCGGTGCTGCTGGGGCTTTCCTGCGCTGCCGGGATAACCTCGACCATCCCAGATGCGGCGGTCTGGGGACTGGCCCTTCTCGGAATATCCCTCTCCGCTGCCATAATACTCCTCAGGCGCGACCGCACCCCCGGCAGAGGGGCGGTGCTTTTCACCGCGGCCCTGGCGGTTTCCTCGGTGCAGCTCCTGGGCGGAGCAGGCGGGCCGGCGGCTTTCATGTATCCTGTTCTGTTCCTCTGGTTGAAGAAGGATTCAATTTCAGGTCCGCTCATTGTGGCTGCTTCGGCAATGGCACTGATCGAGTTCCTGGGTCCCCTGGCCTCCTCTTCCGGGATATTCAGCGGTTCTCCGGACCCCGGCGGAATTATCCGCTCCATGAACGATTCCCTGGTTGCCGGTGTGATCCCACTTCTCTCCCTCTTCCTTGTGGAACTCCTGGAAGAGAGGAAGAAGGACCTTCCCGGTACCCTGGGCCCTCAGGATGAACCGGACAGGGATGAAAGGTCCTTTCCCGAAGACGTGGCCAGGAGCCTCATGCCGGTCCTGGGAAGGGCAACCGGAGCCGGGGGGCTCTTCCTGTTCACCGGAGACAGCCGGGGGGTTTTCACCCTTAACGAATACCTGGTCTCCTCCGGTTCCGTCTCCTCCAGATACATTACGGGCCCGGGAGATCCCGTGCTGGAGCTTATCGGCGAAGCAAGGGAGGACCTCGTGCACACCGACTCCCGGAAGCTCGCCCTTTCAGGGAGCGGCGGACTGCCCTGGTACGTGGATGATCCGGGCAGGAGCCATGTGTCGGTCCTGAGGTTCAGCCGCGACGGGGAGATACACGGATTCATGGTTGCCGACTTCGGTTCCCTGGAGGCAAGGAAAATGGCCGCACCGCTACTGGTGGACTCCGCTTTTCTGCTCTCAGTGGCCTGGGAGAGGTCACGCCCCCCTGAGATTGGCGGCTTCATAGCTGTCTGCGACGACATGGCCTCGGTGAAGGACATCAAGGGGGCGGTCCACAGGCTGATCAGCCGGATCATTGCCAACTGGCCGGAGACCACCGCCTCAGTTGCCCTGCTGGGAGAGGGCGGAGTTCTCAGGGTCTACGAATCACTGGGCCCCCTTTCCGAGGGCAGGGCGGGAAGGGAGTTCGGTCTCAAGGACGGTTTCGCGGGGATGGCGGTGAACCGCAGGGAACCCATGCGCCGACTCAGGATGAAGGTTGGGCAGAAGGCGGTGAGGACCTTCGGCGAGGCCGATGGAGCAGCCAGCCCCGCGGGTTCGTGCTGTGCGGTTCCCCTGGAGTACGACGGCATGGTGTTCGGGGTGCTTGCCGTGGAAAGCGAAAGCGAGCAGTTCTTCGCCGCGGAGGACCTGTTCCTCTTCACGTCATTCGCTTCCGTGTTCAGCCTTGCGGTGAGCCGCAGCAACCTCAGGGCCTCCCTGGCCAGGCTCAAGGAGAACGACAGGCTCACCGGCTTTCCCCTTCTCTCCTCGTTCCACGCAAGGCTCAACGACCTTGTGAGGGGAGTGCGGAGCCGGGCCTGGTCCATTACGGTCCTTGCGGTGGACATAAGCGGTTTTTCCAGTATCAATGAGAGCTACGGCTACACCGAGGGGGACAGGGTTCTGGGGGAGACAGCCCGCAGGATAAGGCGGGCGGTGGGCAGCAGGGCCTTCTTCGCCCGGTCCGGGGCAGACAGCTTCCTGGTCTGTCTCCAGGAGGTGGACAGGGTCTCCGCAGAGGCCTATGCCGCCAGGATACACGAGGAGTTCGCCGACTCCCCTGTGACCGCCGGTGAAAGGAGCATCCAGGTCTCCGTCTGCATCGGAGGCGCGGTTTCGCATGTTGACAAGATGATAAAAAAACTGCCGTCGATAGCCCTTTCCATGGCGGAGAGCATTTCCGGCAAACCCGGATTTACCACCATAACCGAAGTCAGTCAGTTCTATGAGCTGGACAGGAACAGATGATGGAGCGTATTCCCGCAAGGCTCTTTCTCCTGTTCGTGGCACTTCTCATCCCGGTGCTGAGCCACCAGCCCGCCCTGAAGCCCCCTTTCCAGCTCTTTCCCCACCAGGACAAGGTCTTCCACATGGTGGAGTTCGGTGGCCTGGCCCTGGCCATGGTGATGAACCGGGACCTTTTCCGGAGGTACAGGAACAGGCTGGGGATGATCATTGCCGGACTGACCTGGGCGGCACTGGACGAGCTGCACCAGTCCTTCGTCCCGGGAAGGGACTGCTCCATTGCTGATCTCCTGGCGGACGGAGCGGGTCTTATTGCGGGGGTTATTCTGTTCTCGGCGCTCTTTCCTGTACGACGGGACAAATAGTATATATCAGTTGTCAGTTGGCGGACTGCATCTTGACAGCGCATGGCGTTGTGGATTAGTAATAGCTTTCTGAACGTTGATGGAATCCCTGAATGGGGCAAGGGGTCATGAACGAGTTTTCAGGATCCATGCGAAGTGAAACTCAAAATCGGAGTAACCGAGAGGAGGAGTCGGAGATGCTCAGAAAAAGAACCTCAGTGTTCTTCCTTGCTCTCCTGGCCATGATTCTGCTGGTTGCGGCCTGCGGACCCAGCGCGGAACAGATCCGTGCCAGGGACGAGGCACGGGCAGCAGCACTGGCCGCGGAAGCGAGAGCAGTCAGCCTTGAGAACGAGTATGCGGATCTCAACGAGGAAATCCCTCAGCTTGAAGCGGAGATAGCTGCGCTTGAAGTGGAAAAAGCAGAACTTCAGGCCGAGTACGAAGCACTCGGCGGAACCGGTAGATAGGAAGGGGTAAAGCATGCGCTACGCAATGATTTTCGCGCTGGTCCTCTTCGCCTCTCTTGCGGTTGCAAAGAGCTACACGGTGGAGGATCTGCAGGGTTACACCCGCGATGAGATCGAAGCAATGGGTAACAAGGACATTCAGCTTCAGATAGCTTACTGGGAATGGCAGAAGGCCGAAGCCGACGCCGTGGTGGAAGAGTGGGAAACCCAGGTTCTTCCCCTCCGCGCCGAGCGCGACGAGCTCCTTGCCATCAGGAACCAGCTTCAGCAGGACATCAACTGGCTCCGCGGCGAGATCAACAGACTTCGCAACAGCGGTGTGAACCACACAATCGTAGAGGGTGAGAGCCTCTGGCTCATCGCCAGCTACCACTACTACTTCGGCAACGGATCCGAGTGGCCCCGCATCGATGAGCGCAACAGCGCCCATATCAGCGACCCCAACATGATCTACGCCGGCGACACCATCGTGGTTCCCGTTCCCATGGCCAGCACCTACACGGTTGTCGAGGGCGACTTCCTCGGCAAGATCGCCGGATACGGCATCGTTTACAACAACAGGGGCGAATGGCCTCAGCTGTACGAAGCCAACCGCGATCAGATCAGCAATCCCAACCTGATCTATCCCGGCCAGGTCCTTGACATCCCCCGCGGCGGAATGCGCGGCGGACGCTAAGAGGCACTGAGAATCGCAGAAGGGCTCCCCGCCACCAAGGCGGGGAGTTCTTTATATTCAGACCATCATGAAGAACGCTGACAGCAGAAGGATACCCCTCACTCCGGAAGACGCGGCTACCCTGCTGGGACCCGGCGACGGGAACCTCAGGGAGATATGCAGGGCCCTGGGAGTGGCGGCGGTCTACAGGAACGGGCACCTTGTCTACACCGGGCCCAGGGAGGCCCTGGACAGGGCGCAGGCGGCCACGGAAAGGCTCATGGCTTCAGTGCAGGCCAGCGGAACCATATCAAAGAGCGCCCTGGCAAAAGCGCTGGAGTTCCCGGAACTCCGGGCGGAGGGGCTGGTCTACAGCGTGCCGGGGAGGGCCGGCCGCATCATTCCGAGGACCCCGGGCCAGGAAGCGTACATGCGTTCCATCATCAACAACGAGCTGGTTTTCTCGATCGGCCCCGCAGGAACCGGGAAGACATTCCTTGCGGTTGCCGCCGCGGTATCCGCCCTTCGTGACAGCCGCGTGGAGAGGATAATACTCACAAGACCGGCGGTGGAAGCGGGGGAGAATCTGGGGTTCCTCCCCGGCGACCTTCAGCAGAAGATCGATCCGTACCTCAGGCCGATATTCGACGCCCTGAACGATACCCTTACCCCGGCCAGGGTTCAGAAGTACATGGAAAGCAGGATAATAGAGGTCGCCCCCCTTGCCTATATGCGGGGTAGGACCCTTAACAACGCCTTCGTCATCCTCGACGAGGCCCAGAACACCACCATGACCCAGCTCAAGATGCTCCTCACCAGGATGGGCTACGGCTCAAGGCTTGTGGTCACCGGTGACGTAACTCAGATCGACCTGAAGCCTCCTGCCGGGTCCGGTCTCGTAAGGATGGTCAAGGTACTGAGGAATGTGAGCGGCATAGGGTTCATCTATCTCGATCAGGGGGACGTGGTACGTCATCCCCTGGTTCAGAGGATGATCGAAGCCTTCAGCATTGAGGAGAACCAGTGAGAAGTCCATTGAAAAGGAAGCCGGCTCTGATCGCCCTTTCCGTTATTCTCTGTCTGGTCCTCCTGGCGGGTTTCTACCTGGGCTTTGACTCAAGGGGCGCCCTCGCCGACAGGAATCTTGTAATTGGCGAGCCTGTGGCCGAAGGCATAATCGCGGTTCACGACTTCGCAGTTCCCTACACACAGCAGGAACGGGACGCCATGGCCCGTGAGGCCGCCGCATCCATTCCGGTATTTCTCAGGCGGGATGCCTCGGTGGCTGAAAGCGTTTCCACCCAGGTCCGGGACCTTATCTTCGCCGCCACCGGAAGCGACAACACCGCCGACTACTTCAGGGACAGGGTATCCGATTTCTATGAGACCGGGCTGGTCGACCTCGACCAGCTCCGCCTTTCCTACCAGGGCAGTCGCGCCGTGGTGGAGGGCATGCCGGAAGAGAACGTTTCTGGTCTTTTCACTGTATCCGAGGCCAGGGAGGCCATGAGACTCGATCTCCGCAACAGGAACATCGCCCAGGAGAAGATCCCCCAGATCGTGGAACTCCTGGTGCCTGACCTCGTCCCTGACCAGGCTGCCATGGATTCCGCGGCGGCGGCGGCGGTTGAAGCCCTGCCGGAAAACCTCACGGTGTTCTCCACCGGGGACGAGATCCTTCCCCCTGGAGGTTTGTACACCACCGAGATAAGCAGATACTGGGAAGCTATGGTAGTCTCCCCTTCAGGGCGGCAGGGGCTGGTGGAGCACAAGGCGGCGAAGACCGGACTGGCGGGGATACTGCTGTTCCTTGGAGCCCTTTTCCTCTCCAGGGCCAGGAAGCCCCTGGGTCCCTGGTCCTATTCAAGGGTGTTCCTGCTCTTCCTTTCCTGGAGCCTCACTCTGATACTCACCATCCTCTTCGCCAAATCCGGGGTCGCCGAGCTTTCCTCATTCACTTTTACCATGTTCGGCGCTGCGCTTACGGCGGTATTCTTCGACCAGCGTTCCAAAGAACTGTCCGTTCCATTCTCCTGGATACTGGCCATGCTGTTCTCAGCGATGTTCGCCCTGCATTCCCCCCATCCCATGACCACCTTCTTCCTCTCGCTGGTACCCTCCTGTCTCGTGGCCTGCCTCATATCGGACCTGAGCGACAGGGCCATTTTTCAGGCCCTTTCAGCAGGCGCGGTTTCCTCCCTTGTGGTTTTCTGGCTCCTCTCCACTTCAGGCAGCAGCGGAAGCCGAAGCTTCACACCGGTGGTATGGCTTGCCATCCTGGGCCTTCCCCTGGTGGTCACGGGAATGGTCAGGGTGCTTGTCCATCCCCTGGAACTGCTGTTCAATATGGCGACCCCGCTTGCATATCAGAGGCTTCAGACCGACAGTCATCCACTGAGGATGGAACTGAGTTCCAGGGCCCCGGGAACCTCCGCCCATTCTTCACTGGTGGCGGACATGGCCGGGAGGGCCGCCGAGGCCATAGGAGCAGATGCTTCCCTGGCCAGGCTCGGGGGAATTTACCACGACATCGGTAAGCTTTCCGCCCCGGGGATGTTCGTGGAGAACATGACCAACCCTGACCGCAACAGCCCCCATCTGGAACTGCCCCCACTGGAGAGCGCCAGGATCATCATATCCCACGTGGAACAGGGTATCCGGCTGGCGGAGAAGCACAGGCTTCCCAGGGACATCGTGGACATAATCGAACAGCATCACGGTGATTCCCCCGTTCGCTTCTTCCTGGAGAAGGCCAGGCGGGAACAGCCCCCGGGAACCACCCTGGACGAGACCCTTTTCCACTACCCCTTCCCTGTGCCCCAGTCCAGGGAGGCGGCCCTGGTGATGCTTGCTGACACTGTCTCCTCGGCGATAACCGGTCTGGGCGGCGATGCATCCTCCGACAGGAAAACCCTTATGGTGACGGGGATCCTCAGGGAGACCGAGGATTCCGGTCTGTTCGACGAGTGCTGCTTCCCGCCCTCTGAAAGGCGAAAAGCGGTTAATGTGTTCCTTGAAGTTATGGACAAGAAAAACTATGAAAGGGTAAAGAATTTCCCCCATGGAAAGTGACAAACCTCCCTCTGAACCTTTGAAACCCACCCTGGATATCCTCCTGGAGAACCCCCATGAGTCCCTTCTGAAGCTGGAAGGGATTATTGAGGCCACCATACCCGCACAGGTTGAGTTCATTATCTGCGATTCGGGAATGATGCGTTTCCTCAATCTGAGGTGGAGGCGCATCGACAGGCCCACCGATGTTCTGACATTCGATCTTTCCTCCCCCGGGGAGGACCCGTCAGGTGTTGTCTACGTTGACGGAAGGCTCGCCCCGCCTCTATCCGAGGTGCTGGAGCGTGTCTACCACGGCTGGCTTCATCTCCGGGGAATGACCCATGACACCCGGGAGACCATGGACGAAATGAGAAGGGAGACCGCCCTGATGGTGACCCGGGCCATGGAGATGGCAGGTGAGCGGGAATGATCACCGCGATAATACTCTATGCGGCGGGAGTAATCCTCGCTGCCGCCGCCAACGGTTCCAGGGCTGCCCTTCCGGAAACCGTGACCACCATGGGCCGGGACCCCTCCGACAGGCGCAGGGAAGCAGCCCTGAGGCTCAGGGTGATATGGCTGGGCAAGGTAACCGGGCTTCTTCTCGCCGGAGCCGGGGCAGCTCTTCTGTCGGAGAGCCTCCCCTTTTCCTGGCCGGTATCCATGACTGCGGCGCTCCTTGCGGCGGCCTTCGCCGGAGAGCTTATCCCACCGGTGATCGTAAGGGGGCTTCCCGAAGGCGCAGCCGCCAAGCTCTTCAGGGCGCCGATGTCCCTTCTGATCCTCCTCTTCAGGCTCCCCGCCCGGCTGCTCCTGGGCAGGGAGAACGGAGACTCCGACGACTGGGCCTACACACCCCCGGACACCCTCTGGCTGGAACAGCGAAGGGAGAAGGGGGACCAGGAGGAGCTGGAGAAGGAGCAGGAGCTGGTGGACTCCATACTGGACTTCTCCGACAAGATTGTCCGCGAGGTGATGGTGCCAAGGATAGACGTCGACTGCATAGAGCTTTCCGATGACATCGGATCCATAGTCAGGCAGGTGAAGAAGGCCGGAAGGAGCCGGATCCCCGTTTACAGGAAGATAATCGACGACATAGCGGGAGTTCTCTACGCCAAGGACCTTCTGGGCGTGGAGGCCAGCCGCGACAGCGGGACCTTCCGCCTGGAATCCATTCTCAGGGAAGCCTACTTCGTGCCGGAATTCAAACGGATCGACGAGCTTTTCGCCGAGTTCCAGACAAGCAGGATACACATGGCGGTGGTGGTTGACGAATACGGCGGAATGGCCGGCATCGTCACCATGGAAGACATCATGGAGGAGGTGTTCGGAGAGATAAGGGACGAGTACGACTCCGAACCCCCCATGGTGAGGAAGATAGGCGGAGGAGCCTACAGGATAGACGCCAGGCTTCCGGTTGACGAACTGAACGACATTCTCGGGACCGACCTGGAGGAGGACGAGGACTACGAGTCCGCCGGGGGGCTTCTCTACCACACACTGGGAAGGATCCCCGAGCCGGGTGATTCCGCCGACATCCCGCCATGGAGGTTCACAGTGGAGAAGGTAAGCGGTCAGCGGATAGTGTTCATAAGGGTATCCCCCCTTGCCGGAGAGAAGGATTGAGAGTCTCCACTCCGGCGTTCGTCCTCAGGCGGATAAGATGGAGCGAATCCTCGCTGATACTCACCCTGTACTCCCTGGACTTCGGCAGGATATCCGCAATGGCCAGGGGGGCACTGAGGCCAGGCAGCAAGTTCCTTGGCTGCATGGAACTCTTCAGCAGCAGCGAGTTCGGTCTCTCCAGGCGGGAGGGACGGGAAATGGACACCGCCACCGAGGCCAGCGTCCTCAGCCACAACACAGGCATACGGATGTCCTCGGCGGCATTCGCCGGCGCCGGCCTTTACACCGAGTGGCTGCTGGCGGTGGTGAGCCACGGCAACGAGCCCTCCGGTCCGGTGTACGCCCTGACCGAGCAGGTTTTTTCCCTTCTGGAGAATGGAGCGTCCCCCTGGCCGGTGGTCTGCGGAGGGGCGGCAAGGCTCCTTAAACTATCCGGGCTGGGGTTCTCCCCGGGCAGGTGCGTCTCCTGCGGCGGCCCTGCGGGGGAGGATTCGAAGTGGTCCCATTCCGCCGGCGGAACGGTCTGCTCTAAGTGTCCGGAGCCTGGGATCCATGTGAAACCGGGACTCCTGAGCTTCCTGCAGAAGTCCCTTGACGGCGACCTGGGATCGCTGTCGAGGGTCAGGCTTTGGCGGGATGGTTATATTCAGTGCCATTCGCTGATCAAGGATTATGCCCAGGTTCACCTGGAACGCCGGCTGTTCCTCAAGTCGGAAAAAGTGATGAAGGAGATTCTAGATGCAGGCCACTGAAGACCTGATGAAGAAGATCATGTCCCTCTCCAAGAGGCTTGGATTCGTTTACCAGTCCGGGGAGATATACGGCGGCCTGCAGTCCGCCTGGGACTACGGCCCCCTGGGCGTTGAGCTGAAAAGGAACATAACCGAGCTCTGGTGGAACGAGATGGTCCGCTCCCGGTCCGATGTCGTGGGCGTTGACACCGCGATAATCACCCACACCGACGTGTGGAGGTCATCCGGCCACCTGAAGAACTTCCACGATCCCCTGGTTGACTGCAGGGAGTGCAGGAGCAGGTTCAGGCAGGACCATCTCCAGGGGGACAGGTGCCCTGAGTGCGGCGGCGAACTCACCGAGCCCAGGAACTTCGGGCTGATGTTCAAGACCTTCATGGGTCCCCTTGAGGACGACAGCGCGGTGGTCTACCTAAGGCCCGAGACCTGCCAGTCCATCTTCGCCCAGTTCCAGAACATCGTAACCAGCACCAGGAAGGCCCTGCCCTTCGGCATAGCCCAGATAGGCAAGGCTTTCAGGAACGAGATAACGGTGAGGAACTTCATTTTCCGGAGCCGTGAGTTCGAGCAGATGGAGATGGAGTTCTTCTGCCATCCCGATCAGTGGGAGAAGTGGTACGAGTACTGGATACAGAAACGGTTCAGCTGGTACACCGAAGCGCTGGGGATCAGGAAAGAAAACCTCAGGCTCAGGAAGCACGACGAGAAGGAGCTTGCCCACTACGCCACCGGGTGCACCGACATAGAGTACCGTTTCCCCTTCGCCGGGGAAGAGGGCTTCGGAGAGCTCGAGGGCATAGCCAGCAGGACCGACTACGACCTTTCCGCCCAGATGCAGGGAAGCGGGAAGGACCTTACCATCCTCGACAGGGAGACCGGCGAGAAGATAACACCCTTCGTGGTGGAGACCTCAGGCGGAGTGGGGAGGACCTTCCTCATGGCCCTGCTGGATGCGTACCACGAAGAGGAAGTGGGGGGCGACACCAGGGTGGTCCTCAAGCTTCACAGGAACCTTGCCCCGGTGAAGGCCGCCATCCTTCCCCTTTCAAAGAAGCTCGCCGAGGAGGCGCAGAAGGTGGAGGAGATGCTCAGACCCCACTGGCCCGTGGTTTTCGATGTAACGGGATCAATAGGGAAGAGGTACAGAAGGAACGACGAGACCGGGACCCCGTACTGCATCACATTCGATTTCGACAGCCTGGAGGACCGCATGGTCACCATCCGGGACAGGGACACCCTTCAGCAGATAAGGGTGGGAATAGACAGCCTTGAAGAGGTCATGCGCGGGCTCATGGCGAACGGCTGGGAAGAACAGGAGTAGCTGATGGCTCTGGGCAAAAGGTACACGGCCGGCGAAGCGGAACCAAGATGGCAGAAGCACTGGGCGGACCAGGGCATCTACAGGTACGACCCCGATTCGGGGAAGGAAGTCTACTCCATAGACACCCCGCCCCCCACCGTAAGCGGCATGATCCACATGGGGCACATATTCAGCTATGTCCAGGCCGAGGTAATGGCCAGGTATCACAGGATGACAGGCAAAGAGGTCTTCTACCCATTCTGCTTCGATGACAACGGCCTGCCCAGCGAGCGCTTCACCGAGAAGGTGAAGGGCGTAAGGGCCCAGGACATGACAAGGGGAGAGTTCGTGAAGCTCTGCCTGGAGGTGGCCAAGGACGCCGAGGCCCAGTTCCGGGACCTGTGGAACAGCTTCGGCTTCAGCTGCGACTGGTCGCTCATGTACACCACCATCGACCCATGGGTGCAGAGGCTCAGCCAGCGTTCCTTCCTGGACCTGGTGGAGAAGGACAGGGTCTACAGGAAGGAATCCCCAACCCTCTGGTGCCCGGAGTGCCGCACCGCTGTGGCCCAGGCGGAAACCGAGGACAAGGAGCTGCCCAGCCATTTCCACGACCTGGAGTTCCCCCTGGCCGACGGAAGCGGAACGATACCCATTGCCACAACAAGGCCTGAACTTATACCCGCCTGCGTTGCGGTTTTCGTGAACCCGGAAGACAACAGGTGGAAGCACCTTGTGGGGAAGAAGGCCGTTGTGCCCCTCTTCCACAGGGAAGTGGAGATTCTCGCCGACGAAAAGGTTGCCTCCGACAAGGGCTCCGGCGTTGTGATGTGCTGCACCTTCGGGGACACCACCGACATAGAGTGGTGGGAGAAGTACGGCCTGGACCTGAGGATAGTTCTCGACGACAAGGGTCACATGAACGGCAAAGCCGGCTTCCTTGAGGGGATGTACTGGAAGAAGGCCAGGAAGGCCATCGTGGAGAGGCTCGATGAGGAGGGCTTCAGAAAAGGCGGGGAGGACATCTCCCACGCGGTGAACGTACACGAGCGCTGCGGCACCCCCCTGGAGTACCTGGTCAACAAGCAGTGGTTCATAAGGATACTTGACCTGAAGGACAAGCTGCTTGAGAAGGGCGCCGAGATAAACTGGCACCCCGCCCACTTCCGGGTAAGGTACGACCACTGGGTGGAGAACCTGAAGTGGGACTGGTGCATATCAAGGCAGAGGTTCTACGGCGTGCCCTTCCCTGTCTGGTTCTGCCAGGGCTGCGGAGAGCCCGTCTTCGCCTCCGACGGCCAGCTTCCGGTTGACCCGCTGGTGGACTCGCCTGAGGGCCCCTGCCCCAGCTGCGGTGGAACGGACTTCACCCCGGAAAGCGACGTGATGGACACCTGGGCAACCAGCTCCCTCACACCCCAGATCAACCGGAAGTGGAAAGAGAACGACCAGAGGGAGAATGTTTTCCCCATGGCCCTCAGGCCCCAGGCCCACGACATAATAAGGACATGGGCCTTCTACACCATAGCCAAGGCCCTTCTCCACGGCGGTACCATACCCTGGAGAGATGTGATGATCTCCGGGCATTCCCTGAACCCCGACAGGCAGAAGATGTCCAAGAGCAAGGGCAATGTGGCCGGGGATCCCCTGGCCGCCCTCCAGCAGTTCTCCGCCGACGAGCTCAGGTACTGGGCCTGCTCGTCGAAGCTGGGCACCGATGTGGTGTTCAGCAAGGAGGTCCTGGGCGAGGGAAGAAGGCTGGTGACCAAGCTCTGGAACGCCACCAGGTTCGCCGAGGCAAGGCTGGAGGATTTCGACCCGAACAGGCAGGTCACCCTGCACCCGTTCGACAGGTGGCTTCTCAGCAGGCTCACCGAAACCGTGAACAGGGCAACCGCCGGAATGGCGCAGTACGAGTACTCCACCTGTGTGAGGGAAGCCGAGACATTCTTCTGGAAGGCCCTGTGCGACAACTACCTGGAAATTGCCAAGGGCAGGCTCTACGGCGAGGACCCGGAGGCGAAGGCAGCCGCGCAGTACACCCTCTACACTGCGCTCTACACAGCGCTCAGGCTCTTCGCTCCGGTAATGGTACACATAACCGAAGAGCTGTACCACGGCGTGTTCATGGAAACGGAGAAGCACCCCTCGATACATGTGGCCCCATGGCCCCAGTGCGATTACATGGACGAGGAGGCGCTGCGCCTTGGCAACAGGGCCCTTCTGGTCATAGAGGAGGCCAGGCGCTGGAAGAGCGAGAACAACCTCAGCATGGCCACCCCGCTGGAATCGGTGGACGCTCCGGAAGAGCTGAGGCCCTTCGAGGCGGACCTTCTCTCTGTGACCAGGGCGGCCAGGCTGAACTACACCGGCTAGAGGAACGCCTTGTAAAGGGTCAGGAGACCCAGAGCCGTTGTGGCGACCCCGATCACCAGGGTGAACTTCTGCGTGTTCATCTTCTTCACAAGCACCGCGCTCAGTGGAACGCTGGCCACCGCCCCCACCACGAGGGGCGGGGCCAGTTCCCAGTTGACCGTGGTTCCCAGGATCAGGTAGGTGAGAACACCCACCAGGCATGTGAAGCTCTCCGCCATGCTGGTTATGGCAATGGCGCTCTTGCCGTTCACCCCGGACAGTATCTGGCCGCTGGTCACCAGCGGACCGTAGCCTCCGCCTGAGAGGCCTTTGTTAAAGGCAGCGGTGATCCCCAGTCCGGTTACCTTCTTCCAGCTGAATCTGCCGGGGCTCCTGTGCCTGGCGAGTATCAGGACGCCCATGGAAAGCACTATTACCCCGATGAGCGGGGTGAGGTAAGCTTTCAGGTTAACGGCGAAGACCGCCGCCCCGGCTGCCCCCACCAGGCTGCAGAGCCCAAGTATGAAGGCTATCCGGGAATCCTGTGACCTGGGAAGGTAACCGAGTTTCCCCATTTTCTTAACAATATCGTGTTCCCTGTCGTTGCGGAAATCAAAAAAGGCGTTGCCCGCCCTGTGGTGGGCAAAGGCGGCGAAGCCGCCGGTGATCAGTTCGGAAAGGAGTATCGCCGGTACGATCTTCGTGGGTTCGTATCCCATTAGCAGGAGAACCGGGGTAAGGGTGGTTCCGTAGCCCATCCCCAGGGTGGAGTCCACGAGTTCGCACATGAAGGCCATTCCGAAGAGCAGGGCCAGAAGCTCCAGTTCCATTTCAATATCTCCGACCAGGTTAGGGTGTGTTCCCGGCTAGAGCAGCTTTCTGATCAGCGCCTTGACCAGCTCGGTCATCTCCGAGTCCATGGCCTCCGCCGGGATGTTGATGGTACGGGAGAGCCCCTCTTCAGGGGGCGCTGCCCTGGGTGCGGGTTCATCGGATACGTCCGGCAGGGGAGTTCCTTTCCGGGCTTCAGTAGCGTTTTCATCGGAAGCGGGAACAGCAGGGGAGCTCTCCCTGGCCTTCTCGGCCCTTCCGAAATCAGCTATGTCGCTGAGGACCTGAAGGGTAAGCACCATATAGGCCGCCTCGGTGTCGGAGACCCCGGTCTTGTCGCGGAAGAAGGCCATCAGAGCCTTCCCGTCGATGCCACCGGCCCGGGGATAGGCCTCGAAGACATCGGAGTACGCCCTGGAGATGGCGTCCGCCAGCATGCCCGCGAACTCTCCTTCCCCGGCGCCGTGGGACTTGCTCCACAGGTCGGAGGGAGAGAGGTTGCTGTCTATGAAGCCAAGGAAGAAAAGAAGCTCGAGGAGCTTTACGTCCGACTGCCTTCTGAACCCCACTGAAGCGAGATAGTCGGTGGTTATCTTGTCGGGCTGCTCGCTTGTTCTGATGTTCCTGAAGAGAAGCTCTATTGATCCCGGATCCCGTACCGCAGGATAGGTGTTCATGGTTTCCCCCTCTGTTGGACACAGGCAAAATATCTCTTTCGGAGGGTAAAGGGAAGGGCCAATATTGGTAGATACAACAGATAGGTGTAAGAACTTCAATAGAGTATACAATAAGAAGAGTTTGACGCAAAAGAAAGAAAGAAGTATTACTCTAATGTATAGCATGGTGCTATACACTAAGGTGATAAATACAAGTGAATGGAGTTACTATGAAAGGCATTACGCTTGGAGTGCTCGGAGTGCTAGTAGTTTGCAGTGCTTCGCTTGCCCAAGAGGATGGGCATCTGAGCAGATGGTATGGTACCGTTGAAGTAGGTTCTCACTGGATGTACGATTATGATTATGCGAAGGTATTTATATGGGGTAGTGATAGTATATTTGTTGCCGCAACAGCAACATGCTATCCATTTCTAGAGGACAATTACAGAACATCATCGTTTGAAGTTGCAGGAACCACAAACCTTTGGGTGAAGGGTGTCTGCGTTCTCTTTGAGGGCCCTCCTCCGACAGAAGTAGCCATCATCACAACCCCTTGGCAATACATGTATGGAGTCCTTGCTTTAGAATATGACTTCTACTTCGACGGTGATGAGGGAGTTGATGGAGTTGTTACTTTCACAATTCCTGACATGGATACTGCTCTTCATAGTCTGAGTTGGGGCAGTATAAAGAGGATCATCACTGGCGAGTAGGTTTGTACTCGCTAGATAATGAAGAAAAGGGGTATATAAAAGTATACCCCTTTTTATGTGCCATGATTTCTCTAGCAAGAAAAGAGATGGGTTTTGTGACCACACCCCGAGTAGAGATATAAAGTCTATCTATATAGTATTTTAAAGAATTAATAGCCTTATTCTCTTCCTCTGGAATGCGAATCTCTTAATAACGGACTTGATTCCTGCTCATGTAATCCTGGGAAGCTCTAGGACAGAAAGATACTATGCTGTTATTTCACAAGTTTACAAACGCTTAGCATCCCTGCTCGTAATAGAATTGTGAAATATAGGATAGAAAGATGTAAGGGGGGACAGCAAAACATGGTTCCCAAGAAGAGAGGGATGAAGGAAGAGGATTTGTGTGCTAGTTCTGGAGTTCATAAGGCTCTCTGGCAATTCCGTGCACTGAGATTCAATCAGCCTTTATACATCGCCTACTATCTAAAGGAAGAACTCTAATCACTCTGGTCTTTTTGAACCAGAAGTGAGGCGGGAAGGCACTTTAACAACTGGCTCATCAAAGCGGAGAACTCCGGAGTGAAAGTGCTTGAGAACATTACGAAGCGGCACATCAGAATGAAGGATTACTTCCTGAACTGCTTCAAATGGCTCCTCACATCAGCAAAATTGAAGGCTTTCAATGGAAAGGTCAAAAGGCTTTTGAAGAACTCCTATAGCCTCACTGATCAGGAATACATACTCCTCAGGATAAGAGTTCTTGTGGATGCCAAATTCTGAAGAGCTTAAATAGCAAAGTGAAGAAGAGGGAGGAGCATTGCCCCTCCCTCTGGAAAACGAGCGGTTCTAGAAGGCGGTCTTTATCCCTGCCCATGTGTCCCTGGAGAGGGAGGTGATGGTGAAGGAAAGCTCGGCTATGCTGTAGCTGCCGCTGGTGGGGCTGTAGCTCCAGTACAGGTGATCCGTGGTATCGCTGTAGGTGAGGCCGTAGGACCTGTAGGGGGAGCCGGGGCAGGCTGCGCTGCCGAGGTAGCTGAGTGTGGAGCCGTCCCAGACGTAGAAGTAGATGTTCATGGTCTGGTAGCAGGTTATGGCAATACCAACATCACCCATGTAGGGGAATGCGGCGAGGCCGCTGGGCTGTGTGGGGATCTCCGGGGTGGAGAGGTTGCTCTGACCCACGCCGGGCTGGAATCTCCAGATGCCGCCGCTGGTGCCATTGGTGCTCCAGTAGTCGGTGCCGTCGAAGTCCATGCCCCTGCCGTTGCTGCTGGCGGGGTTGGTGGTGGTAGCCCAGGATGTACCGAAATCCTCTGTATAGAACAGTATCGCGATGAAGTGCATTAGGCTTCCGGCGATCACGAACAGGTGCCAGATGCCATGCCAGTGGCGGAAGCGCTCGTCG
>CAYLXG010000001.1:9644-23069 GCA_964387445.1 uncultured bacterium | reverse complement strand
AGCCCAGGATGTACCGAAATCCTCTGTATAGAAGAGGTTCGGGTTGCTCCAGTCATTGGTGTAGTACAATCCGTAGTAAGGAGGGGAAGCATCTCCATCCCAGGCGACACCGAAGCAACTTCCATTGGAAGCGGAGAGAGGCAGGGTGCCTTCAGGGGTGCCAGCGTCCCAGGCCTGGATGTAGCCGTTGGTGTTGTCGGTTCCCAGAACGTAAACATCGGGACCTGTTTCGTAAACATCGATACCCAGGGCCTTCGTTCCTGAAGGAAGAGCCCAGTCATTCACCACGGAAACGCTGATGTCGTCGGTGGACGGGGCCGGATTCATGGAGACATAGCTTTCGGTGCAGCCGTCGTTGGCTGCGAAGACCATGGCCGCCATGGCAAGAAGAACAAAGAGATACTTCATAGTACCCTCCCTCTATCATGCTGAACTATTTCAGCAACCCAT
Source organism: uncultured bacterium (assembly GCA_964387445.1). Lineage (GTDB taxonomy): Bacteria > Fermentibacterota > Fermentibacteria > Fermentibacterales > JCC-6 > Sabulitectum. The sequence goes on along the minus strand of CAYLXG010000001.1, from coordinate 22,619 downwards.
ATATATTAAAAGAACACCACGGGGTGTCAATATAAACCTCTCAATCTCCCATATCCGAACCGACAGAAGGAGGCTATGTGAAATTCCTTGCTCCCATTCTCATCGCCGCTGTCTGTTCCCAGGCGGCGGACCAGGCCTGGTTCAGGCTTTCGGGCTTTTCGTCAGACGGAGAATACCTCGCATGGGAGTCCGGCGGGGTGCAGGACGGCAGCGGGTTCCCCTGGCACAGGGTGGTCATCCTGGATACCGGGACATCCCGGGAGGTTGAGTCCTCCCTCATGGTGCTTGAAGATGAATTTGCCGATCCGGATATGGGAGTATTCCAGAACCGGCGGAACGATCTGCTGATGGAGTTCGGTATAGAAGTATCTCCGGAGGAACCCCTCGTACACAGGCCCCTTACCGACCTGACGGTTCAGGGGGACTCTCTGCCGTTCTGCCTGGAGTACCACTGCCCGGGATACTGGAGCGATGAGTACACGCTGCGCCTGGCCATCACCCCCCTGGGATATGACGAGGACTACCCCGACTGGTACCCGGAGCCGGTATCCCTGGAACTCACCCTTTCCGGCCAGGGGTTCTTCAGCGAGACAATGCCGCCGGATGAGTATCGCTATGCGTTCGGGTACGGCTTCGCAGGGGTTTACAGGAACCCGGTTCACGCCAACAGGCTGGCGGTGGTGCTTCACACGGTTGTTCCAGGCTTCGAGGGGGCCGACGGCAGATACCGGGTTGTCTCTGGAGAAATACCCTAGGATATTATTCCCCTGGCGGAGCCATACACTTTCTGGAGGGGTCATGACGCAGAAACTCACCGCAGACGACATAAAGGATCTTTTCGTTCTCAGGAGGGTTCCAGAAGATCAGGTCCTCGAGGCCTTTTCCGAGTGTCCGGTACTGGAGCTGGACAAGGGGCAGGTACTCATAAGATCAGGCCAGAGCAACCAGAAGCTCTTCATCATCCTCTCCGGTTCCCTTACAGTGCACCTGGATTCCCCGGAAAGCGATCCTGTGGCCATACTGGAGGGGGGGGAAACCGTCGGCGAACTTTCGGTGATCGATGACAGTCCGGCATCGGCCTTCGTTGTGGCAAAGGCCCCGTCAAGGATACTGGAGGTGGACGAATCCGCCTTCTGGGGCCTCATATCCACCTCCCACGCGTTCGCCTGCAACATGCTGCTGCTTCTGGCGGACAGGATGCGCTCCAGCGACGACACCATCACCGAGAACATCCGCATGCGCCGCCGTTTTGAGAAGGACGCCATGCTGGACGTTCTCACGGGAATGAAGAACCGCAGGTGGATAGAGGTTCAGCTTCCCAGGCTGATAAGCCGCCACCAGAGAAGCGATATCCCGTTGAGCCTGATCATGTTCGATGTGGACTTCTTCAAGAAGTACAACGACCGCTACGGCCACGATGCCGGGGACGACGTTCTGGCCTCGGTGGCCAGGATGACCGCCGACTGCCTGCGCCCCACCGACCTCTGCGCCAGGTACGGAGGGGAGGAGTTCGTGATAATACTGGCCGGCGTGCCCATGGAGCTGGCCTGGATCGTGGCGGAGAGGGTTCGGAAGACCATAAGCGAAACGAAGATAATAACCACCGACGGCAGGGTTCTGCCACCGGTGACGGTTTCACTGGGCATTGCCCAGGCGGAGGCCGAGGACGACGCGGGCATGCTCCTGAAGAAGGCGGACACGGCCCTCTACCGGGCCAAGTCGTCAGGCAGGAACTGCACCTGCAAGGAGAGAAAACCTACTCAGTAGCCATCCCGGCCCGATCCAGGATGAACGCGTATTTCTCCGCGGTGTCCCTGAGCCATCCGTACCTTCCCGATGCGCCTCCGTGCCCGGAGCCCATGTTCACCCTCAAAAGCACAGGCTCGTTCCCCGTATTCGCGCGGCGTATGCATGCCACCCATTTGGCGGGTTCCCAGTAGCCAACCTGGGAATCGTTCACGCCGGTGAACACGTACATGGCGGGGTACTCAGCTTCATGCACGTTGTCCACGGGGGAGTAGGAGAGGATGTACCGGTAGGCTTCCGGGTCCTCGGTGGGGTTGCCCCATTCATCGTATTCGTTGGTTGTCAGGGGAATGGTGGGGTCCAGCATTGTGGTAAGGGCGTCCACGAAGGGAACTCCGGCGATCACACCGGCCCAGAGGTCCGGGCGCATGTTGGCAACAGCGCCCATGAGAAGCCCGCCGGCGCTCTCTCCCATGGCAAAGATCCTCTCTCCGTCGCAGATTCCCTGATCGGACATGTATTCAGCGCAGGCGATGAAGTCGGTGAAGGTGTTCATCTTGTTCATGGTCCTGCCCTGGTGATACCAGTTCCTGCCCATTTCGCTTCCGCCGCGCACATGGGCGTCGGCGTAGATGAAGCCTCTGTCCAGCAGGGAGAGAAGGCTTGAGCTGAACATGGGGTCCAGGCTCATTCCGTATGCTCCGTATCCATAGAGAAGCAGAGGATTGGCGCCGGGGGAGTAAAGGTCGGTGCGGTAGACCATTCCCACCGGAATCATCGCGCCGTCGGAAGCAGGCACCATGATCCTCCGGGCGGTGTAGTTATCCGGGTGGAAATCATCCCCGGCGAACTGGGTCTTGAGTATTCGCACTGAATCGCCTATGATGTCATAGGAGATGGTGGACCAGGGAGTGGTAAGTGAGGTGTATATGAGCCTTATGGAATCAGCTTCGGGGGAGTAGTTTGCTGTGGTGTAGAAGGTGGCGGCCTCTTCGCCCAGGTTGGCGTACCTGCCCTGTCCGGTGGCCCTGTCCGCCAGGAAGAGCCTCCTGAGCCCATCCCTTCTCAGGGAAACGGCAAGGAAGTCGTCGAAGACGTCCAGGTCTTCGATAAGGGTTGACTCGTCGTGGGGGATGAGGGTGGTCCAGTTCTCCAGGGCGGGCCGGGAGACCGGGGCGGTCATTATGGAGAAGTTCTCCCCCTGGAGGTTCGTTTCGATATACAGGGTGGAATCACCGGGATACACGTAGTACTCCAGCCCCTCTGTCCGGGGGTGCACCAGGACCATGCTGTCCCGCGGGGCGGATGCCGGGAGTATCCTGTACTCGGTCTCCAGCGTGCTGGCAGAGCCCAGGAGGATCCAGTTCCCGTCGGCGGAGTTCTCCACCCAGGGCCAGAAGGTGGGATCATCCTCCCGGTAGAGGGTTATCTCGTCGTCGCACCCTATGGTCCTTCTCATTATCCGCTCGGTCCTGCCGGTCTGGTCATTCAGGCCGTAGAAGACCATCCTGGAGTCCAGAGCCCAGGCCAGATCGCCGGAGGCGTTGGTGATGATGTCCAGGGTGTCCCCGGTGCGGATGTCCTGGAAGACCAGGGTGTTCCAGTGCCCCCCGGTGGTGTCGTACGCCCAGGCAAGCGTGCTGTTGTCCGGACTGACGGACATCATCTCCACGGCGAAGTAGTCGTATAGTTCTCCGTAGCGGTTCTCGTCCAGAAGCACCTCAGGTTCGCCGTCGGGGTGGGCCCTTCTCATGTTCACCGAGTAGTCCGCCCCGGCGGGATAGGTGTACCAGTACCACCACCCGTTCCTGTAGTACGGAACCGAGTAGTCATCGTCGGGGATCCTGGCGATAAGCTCGTTCTGAAGGGTATCGATGAGGCCTTCCAGGGGGAGCATCACTGAGTCGGCATAGGCGTTCTCGGCGGTGAGGTATTCCATGACTGCGGGATCGTCCATGTCCCTCAGCCAGTAAAAGTCGTCGGTTCTGGTGTGTCCGTGGGCGGTTATATCATGGGGCATCTCAGCGGCCCTGGGGGGCAGGAGCATAAGCATCAGAAGTACTATGGGCATGGATCCTCTCCGTTTCGTTTTGCAGGGTGCACGATTATAATTAACAGTTACGGAAAAATGCCCGAGGGTATATGTTATGAAGGCAGAACCAGAAACCGAGAGGAGAAGAAGTGACCCTTCGCAATTCGGCAGCGCTCGCTGTGATCGTATCATTGATGCTCGTCCTCGCCTGCGGCGACGACGAGGGAAACCCCCAGGAGGGGGGAACCAATCCCACCGCATCCACCCTTTCCGCCGCTGTGAGTCAGAACACCGCCTCCCTTACATGGACCCAGTGCCCGGATACCGATTTCGCTTCCTACAACCTTTACCGCTCAGCCACATCGGGCATTGCCGCCAACCCCTCCTCCGCAACCCTGGTGGCCACCTTCACAGATGTGGCGACCCTCGCCTACGACGACGACGGCCTTGCCTGGAACACCCCCTACTACTACGCCCTGCAGACCGTTGACAGCTCTCAGCTCACCGCCTGGAGCAACGAAGCCACCATCACCACCCCTGACTCCTCAGGCGGCGGAGGCGGCGGAGTTCTCTCCTGCTACGAGATACAGGGCCAGGCCGACGAGTCCCCCTACAACGGCGACGATGTGACAGTAACCGGTATCGTCACCGTTGGCGGCGGCGAGTACTACGCAGGTTCCGGAACCGCCCAGTACGCCGTGATACAGGACGCCGGGGGAACGGAATGGTCCGGTGTGGTGCTCTACGGATACGACGGAGTGCTTACCCCCCTTCAGAGGGGCGACAGCGTTGTGGTCTCCGGTTATGTGAACGAGTATTTCGACCTTACCGAGGTTGTGGTCCAGTCGGTGGACTTCGATCAGGCCGGTTATACGATACCCGCCCCTTCGACGGTTTCCACAGGCGATATGGCTTCCGAAGAGAAATGGGAAGGCGTGCTTGTTTCCCTTGCCAATGTTGCCGTAACCTCAGACCCGTCTCAGTATGGTGAGTTCTATGTGGACGACGGCTCGGGAGACGCACTTGTTGACGACATGGGCATCTACGGGTTCTCCACTTCCACAGGGGACACTTTCTCGGAAATGATAGGTGTTGTATTCTACGGATACGGAGAGTACAAACTGGAACCCAGGGACGAGAACGACATAACCGAATAGGTTTTCTCCATTACGGGGAGGTTGTCATGAAAGGGCTCGCAGCTGCTTCGGTACTGTTGATCTTCATCGTATCGGCCTGCGGGCCCGACAACCCCTTCGAACCCGACCCGCCGTCCCCCTCGGCCCTCACCGGTGTACTCACCGGGGGGAACACGGCAAAGCTCTCCTGGACAATGTGCCCGGACACCGATTTTGCCAGCTACACCCTCTACAGGAGCGGTTCGCCTGGAATACAGGGCAGCCCCGGCTCCGCGTCGGTTCTGGCGGTTATCGACAAGAACACCACAACCACCTACTACGACGAGAACATCACCGGCAAGTTCTACTACGCCCTAAAAACCACCAACGAGGCCGGGGACAGCTCCTGGTCCAACGAGGTGAGCGTTCAGCCCAGGAGCCTGAGGACCCGCCGGGCCTACTGAAGGGGTTCCAGTTCCTCGTTCACGCCTCCGGCTATCACCACGAACCATTCCTCGCCGAAGTACTTCGCAGCGGCTTCCCTTATGTCGTCCCTTGTGAGCTCGGCGGTTTCCCTGAGGGTGGCTAGGTCCATGTCCAGTGGCATTCCCATGGCTTCGCATCCCGCGAAGTACCTTGCCTGGGAGTCGTAGGAGTCGAAGCCTATTGAGTTCCTTCCGATGGTCCTGGACTGCTCCAGGAGAAGTTCCTCCTCCTCCACTCCGTCGCGGGCTATCCTCTGGAACTCACCGATCATCGCTCCCAGGGCCCTTTCAGCAAGCGGAGCTCCGGTGGACAGCATGCCGATGAACCTGTTGCCGGACAGTGAACCGCTGTGGGGGCTGTCCAGCCTTGCTCCAACCATGTAGGCAAGCCCCTGTGTCTCCCGTATGTTCTTGCCCAGCCTCGATCCGATGCCCCCGCCGAGGATCCCGGACATCACCCTGAATGCTGTGTAGTCGTCGGCGGTGAACGATGGCCCCATGCAGCCGGCCATCCCCGCAACCTGTATCTTCCCGGGCATGGGGATCACAAGTGTGTCGCCATTCTGACTGAAGGAAAGCTCTGTGAGTTCAGGAAGCGGTTCGGCGGGGTTCTCCCACATGCCGAAATGTTCCTCCGCGAGGTTCAGCGCATCCTCCGGGGTGATGTCTCCGACTATGGAGATGACCGTGCCTTCAGGGCGGACGGTGGCTCTCCACCAGCCCTCTGCTTCCTCCCTGGTCACCGAACCCGCGGTCTCAAGTGTGGCGTACCTCTGGTTCCCCTGCTCCAGGATGATGTCTTCGAAACCGTTGTACGCCATGTAAAAGGGGCTTTCGGCGCTTCGCTCAAGACTGGCCAGGAACCTGGTCTTCACGCTCTGGAAGTCTTCCTCTCCCATTGCAGGGCGCATCAGGAGGTCAGCCAGGGAGGTGAAGTAGGTTCCGGCATGTTCACTGAGGCCGTACACGTTGGCGATGGAGTAGTTGCTCAGGGGCTGTATCCAGGTGCTGCTTCCAAGCACCGCAAGCCTCTCGTGGAAGGCTTCATAGCCAATTTCATCGGTTCCCCTGAGCATCAGCTCCGCGGTCATGGAAGAGATCCCGCACTTCGCCGGGTCCTCCCGTCTGATGCACATGGGCAAGGCGGCCATTATCTCCACGTTGGGGAAGCTGTGGTCCTCCTTCACCAGCAGGACCAGGCCGTTGTCCAGAACGAACCTCTCAACCCCATGTGATATTGAGTGCAGGGGCAGCTCGAAGTCAGAGGACAGGTTCAGGCCGCTCCAGTCGGTAACCTCGGGAACCTCCGTTTCAGTGGTTCCTGCGGTGGATGTTCCCTGTGCTCCTGAAGCTCCATCCGTGGCGTGAAGGACGGCCACCATCATCCTGTCCGGTGTGAAGTACCTTGAAGCGGTTTCCATGAGATCCTCAGGAGTGAGTTCCGCGGCCCTTTCCAGCATTTCCCTCTGGCCGTTGATGCCTCCCAGGAGGGAGATGTCGTATGCATGCCTGTAGGCCTGCCTTACCGGTGTATTCACCCCTGAAAGCTCCCTGGCCATCATGAATTCCTGAAGCATGGAAAGACGCGCTGCATCTATGGGCTCCTCAGCGACTCTGAATACCTCGCTTGTGAGAAGGGTTATCACGCTGTCGGTGTCCACGCCGGGCTGCACCACTCCGTGGAATGAGAAGGGATTCTCATCAAGACCCCTGGGAGAAGAGGCATAGCCCGTGGAAAGAAGACCGCCGTTGACCATCTCCCTTTCGATCCACCCCAGCCTGCCGGCACCGAAATGGGCTGAGAGGAGGAAGAGGGCGGGCATATCCGGAGATTCGGCGGAGCATCCCCTGAACCAAATCAGGAAGCGGTCGGCCTCCGCCGGGTACTCCATGTCAATCCGCTCCGGGAAGGTCAGTTCGCCCACTTCGGGCACATTGTCCCGGACCGGGCCGTCGCAGGGAATAGAGCCGAAATACTCCTCCACCAGCTCCAGCGCCTCTTCGGTGTCGAAGTCGCCGGCCACGACAAGGGTGGCGTTGGAGGGCCTGTACCATGTTTCGTAGTAGTTCCTTACCTTTTCTTCGTCGTACGCCGCTATTGTTTCCCCGTAGCCTATCACCGGTATCCCCAGGGGATGGTCTCCGTAGAACTCCGACCTGGCCCTCTGATACAGCTGGCCGTCCGGGGAGTCTGAGTAGAGCCTCCACTCATCTGTAACCACCCCTATCTCCTGGGCAATGTCGTCGGGGTCCATGAGACAGTTGTGCATTCTGTCCGACTCCATGCGCAGGGCGTTCTCCAGCTTCGAGGATGGGAGGTAGATGTAGTATGTGGTAAGGTCCTGACCCGTTCCCCCGTTGGCTGAGCCCCCGTCCTTCTGAACCAGCTGCCAGAACATCTGACCGGGCATGTCCGGGGTTCCGTTAAACATCATGTGTTCGGTGAAGTGGCTGATCCCTGCGATGTCCGGGGTTTCGTTCCTGGAGCCAACCCTGTACTGAACCATAACCACTGCGGAGGGGGCGAAGTGCATCTCGTCAAGGACGACGGTGAGCCCGTTCTCCAGGGTGAATATCTGAGCCTCTCCCAGTGCGGTGGAGAAGAGAATGAGGGAGAGCAGGCAAAGAAGGACATGTCTCATGGAGGCTTCCTTTCGGTATGAAGGATCACGAATTATTCAGAATGTTAATATAGAAAGGAAAGCCGGGAAGGGACAAATTTCAGACGCTTTTAATCCAGAGATATTCCTGCTCAAGGCCGTACTTCAGCGGAGTGCCCGGCGACCAGCCCAGTTCCCCGGTGATCAGGCCGGTGGATGCCCATGTGTCCGGCACATCCCCCATCTTGCTGTGGAGGAAGTTGAAGGGGATCTTCCTGCCCATGGCTTCCGAAAGGGTCTCTATGGCCTCCAGAAGGGTGACCCGGTTCCCCCCGCCCAGGTTCATCACCAGCCCGCCGGTGGAGCCCTCCGCCAGGAGAAGGCCCCTGACGGTGTCGTCTATGTAGGTGAAGTCCCTGGTTTGCATTCCTGTGCCGTAAACATCGATGGCCTCACCGCGGAGGGCGGCGCGGATGAACCTGTTGAAGGCCATGTCCGGGCGCTGCCTGGGGCCGTACACGGTGAAGAACCGGAGGCTCACCGAGGGCAGGCCCCTGTTGGCGGTGTAGAGGCGCACGAGATTCTCTCCGGCGAGTTTGGTGACCCCGTAGGGGGAGAAGGGGAGAGGAACCGTTTCGTCCTCCACCATGGGTAGTTTTGCTGGAATGCCGTACACCGAAGAGGAACTGGCGTAGATGAAGTTGATCATCCGGCCCCTGCGGCAGGCCCATTCAAGGAGGTTCTGAGTGGAGTCGATGTTGTCCCTGGTGTAAACCCTGAAGTCCGTTCCCCAGGATTTCCTCACCCCGGCCTGGGCGGCGAGGTGGTAGATGACCAGGTCGTCCTGTTCGGGGATGGACCCGTTCAGGAAGTCCAGGGATCCCGAAAGGTCGTTCTCCAGCAGAGAAAAGGCCGGGCTGCCGGCGGCGCCGGCGATGTTCTTCCTCTTGATGGCTGTATCGTAGTAGTCCCTGAATGCGTCAACCCCGGTAACCCTCTCGCCCCTGGCCAGCAGGGCGTCGGACAGGCTGCTTCCTATGAAACCGGCGGCGCCGGTTACAAGGTAGTGCTTCATTTCCTACTCTCCGCTGTCTTCCGTTATGCACCAGTTGGCCTGGCAGCTGTTGTTGAGCTGGAGGAGGTATCTCATGGAGCCCACCTTCAGCGCCACCGGCAGGAATCCCGGACCGAAGGGGGCGAGGCAGGTGAACTGGGCCGGGTCGGGGAGTTCGTCCAGCACAAGGTCCACATGGGGTTCCGGAACGGGGTGGGTGGGGTATTCGGTCATGTGGGTGATCAGAAGGTTCCTCAGCTCCTCCCAGTCGGTTCCCTCGTAGCTGAACCCGGCGGCGCGGTAGTGGCCCCCGGCGCTGGAGAAGATGTGCCTCATGCTCACCAGGAAGCCCGCCATGTTCCAGTCCCCTATCGAGCGTGTATCCCCCACAAGCTTGCCGTCCTCACGCCTGGTGACAACTATGGTTCCCCGGCGGTAGATCTTGCAGAGCCTGCTGGCCAGGGTTCCCCCCATGCCGCAGGGTACGTCGTCCATGTAGACCAGGACCATCCCCAGGGCGTCGGCCTCGGAATCCTTGCGCTGGATAGCCAGGGTTACGATGTCGCTGAGGGTCTTTCCCCTCTCTTCGCTGTTAAGTTTCATCTCGTCCCAGAAACGGGAGCACCATGCCGCGTCGTAACTGGACATGAAGTCAATCATGGAGGAGATGCCGGAATGGTCGCCCTTGCCTATGGTGCTGGTGATCTTCTGGCGAACCATGGCGCCGGTCCATGCGTGCTTCCTGCAGGGCCAGTTCTCCATGAGGAGCTTCAGCCCTTCGGTGAGCTTCGATTCCTTGATGAAGGAGAAGCAGTGGAGGAGATAGCGGTTCCACTCGGTGAAGGGGACCCTGTCGCTCACCGTTCCCAGGGCCACCGCCGCCAGCAGCTGGGGATCGTTCTCCCATCTGGGGAAAATGTGAACCAGGGCTCCGTAGAGCACCCCGCAACCCGCAAGATCGGCGGCTGGACCGCCGGTGACCTGGGGGTTGACCATCCCGTGGGACTCGGGGAGGGGGGGATTCAGCGTGTGGTGATCGGTGATCACTATCCTCGCGCCGGGGTCCCGGGCCCACTTGACCCCCTCCACGGCGCTGCAGCCGTAGTCCACCGTGAGAAGAAGGTCCCCGGGCTCGAGTATCCCCTTGAGCCGGCCGGGTCTGATGCCGTAGGTCTCTATGTCCCTCCTGGGGATGATGGGGACCACATGGAAGTTCTCGTTCCTGAGTATCCTCAGTCCGATGAATATTCCCGTAACGCCGTCCATGTCGTCGTGGCCGTAGAGGACGATCTTGCCGCCGTTCTTCTTAACGGCTTCCAGTTCGTCCCTGAGTATGTTCAGGTCGGGAAGGATGCGGTTCCACTTGGGTTTGGCGGGCAGCCAAACCTTCACAGGGTCTTCAGCATCGGGGAATCTGCTTTTGAGCACCCTGGCGGCCAGGGAACTCAAACGGGTGCGTTTCATGATGCGTTCGCAGTCTAGGGTTCCCAGGCGTGCCATTAATTCACTTTCCGTTGTTTATTTGCGCTATAAATTTGTATTCTTCAACCGTGTAAGATTGCAGGGAATGCCCCCGCCGTCAACGGAAAACAAATTCATCCTCGTTCAGTTGATGGAATCCTCCAGGTCATCGATCTCTTCCCTGGCGCCTTCCCGATATTCCTCCATCTGCCTCAGTGCTTCGTCGTCCTCGGTATACCTCAGCCTTTCGTAGGGATCAAGTTCCGTTCTGTTCAGGAATGGGCCTATGGTTACCTGAACGCCCAGGGAGAACTTCGGGGTCTGCATCACGTCGCCTGAGGACTCCGTGGAGTCGGAGGATACGAACAGGTGTTCCAGCTCCGACGCAGCAGCCATCACCGTAACGTTCCTGTTTATCCTGTAGAGCCCCCCCAGGTTGAGGTCGCGCCCGTCCCACTCGAGCATTATCTCGCTTTCCATGGTGGGGTGGAACATTACGCTTCCGAAAAGCCCGGGAACAGGATTCTCCAGCCCGTCCACGGCTTCGCTGGACTGCTGGAATCTGCCTGTGCCGTAACCTATGTTCACGCAGACGGGAACCGATACGAAGTAGCTGAAGTCCTTTGTGAGAACGCCGTAGATGCTGAAGTTCTGGGCGTTGGGGTAATCGTACAGGCTGTCGTTCTCATCACGGTAGAACTCGTAGTTCTCTTCCCCGATGAGGTTCTCCACGCCCACAGCTATTCCCGGGCGGTTAATGGTCTCTATAAGTGCCAGGCCCCTGGCGGTTCCGGAGAATCCTCCCTGCCCGAGGTAGGTTCCCCCTATCTGTCCCCTGCCGAAGAGCCCCACCTCGAGGTATCCCGCTATGCTCACGTCCATGTTGGAGGAACCCGCGGAGTCCTCCAGGGAATAGGCGGAAGCTCCCCCGGCGATGGCAACTTCCGTATGCCTCAGCAGGGAAGCGGTGGGGGTATCCAGAAGACCGTAATGGGCGAAGGGAAGCCCTCCGGCCATGAGGTTGGTCGCCAGTGCAGCCAGCAGGGCCGCTGAGAGTTTCATCTTTCCTCTTTCCTTCGGTGTTTGCACCCTATCACTTAATCAATAATGGCGATTAGAGTTCCGACGGTCAATCTCGGGGTTGAAAACACCGGAGAAGTGGAGGTAACTGATACTGCGGAAGGAGGAGTTTGCTCGGTCTCGTTCTTTTCTTTGCGGTGGCGGCATTCGAGCCCCTCAGTGAATCCCCGTGGCTGTCCGGGGGCGCCGCCGCCGCTCTCTTTCCCCGCACTCATCTTTCCATACCTCTGAATCCCTCTTCCATAGGGCTTCTGCAGGGCACCGGGCTGGCGGTCGCAGCCTCCCGGCCCTTCGGGTTCAAGGAGCTTGACCGCACCGCCGCCGCCGGTGGGGTCACCGGGGAGAGGTACGCTCTGGGCGGCTTTCTGAGCTACTCCGGCCGGGGTGGCTATTCCGAGGCAACGGCAACCGCCGCCGGGGCCGCGGGTCTCTTCCCCGGCGCGGTGGGGGGTGTTTCCCTCTCGATTCACCGGCTTTCCATAGAGGGTTTCGGCGGGTCCACCGACCTCTCCGCCGACATCGGCATTACCGCCAGGCCCATCACCGGTCTTTTCCTCGGGGCTTCCTGCAGGGGGCTTTTCAGCACCTCGCCGGCGAACGACGGCATGGGGGCCGTTCCCAGAACGGTATCGGTCTCTTCCGGGGTTTGCCCGGCAGAGGGGGTTCTCATCTCCGCCGGGGCATCGGTGCATCAGTACTCCGGTGAGGAATTCACCCTGACCACTTCGGTAGAGCCGTTCCCCGGCATCAACCTCTCAGCCTCCCTGAACTCCCCTCCATCAAGGGTGGGTTTCGCCGCCGAGATCAGCGTTGCCCCCGCCGCCCTTCAGTACGGTTACACCACCCATCCCGACCTTCCCGCTGGGCATACGGTATGTCTGGGTTACGGCAATGCCCGCTTCGTTCCAGAGCCTCTGTTCCTTCAGAACGGGTCTGATGATACTGAAAACGGGGTCTCGTTCCCGGTGAATGTCAACCAGGCCACCCCGGCAATGCTCCAGGAAATACCGGGCATAGGCCCGGCAAAGGCTTCGGCAATAGTCAGTCACATAGAGACCAACGGCCCCCTCCAGTCCCTGGACGAGCTTGTGGAAGTGCCGGGGATAGGCCCCGCTACCCTTGAAAGGATAAGGCCTTATCTTACGGTATGATCTCTATCCTTCTAATAATGATCACGCTTCAGATCTCCGGGGATACAAGGATCTGGGGCGAGTTCTCTTTTCCCGAGCCCCGGGGCTGTTCTGAGGGGTACTGGGCGGGCAGCAGCATGGCCTTCTACCAGAGGCTGCTCCTCTCGTCGGGCAAATGGAGCGCTGTTATCCTCACCGAGAAAGACCCGGGGGAAGACTGGGGGGACCTTATCGCCGGAGGGGCGGGTTACCATGACCCCGGCGGGGTCACC
>CAYLXG010000001.1:0-9634 GCA_964387445.1 uncultured bacterium | reverse complement strand
ATGCGCCACTGGGACATCCATCGCCACCGCATCTGGCCACGACAGTTCGCCAGAGGGCTTCTGCTGAGCAACTCGGGTTCATGGGGCTCCACCGATCCCCTGGCCCTCTCGAAACCAGGTTCCTGGAGGATGAGGATAGAACCCGCCGAAAGCCCCGGTCTGTCCGATGCCCGGCCCCTCACCGGCGCCGGAGCTGCACTCTCCCTGGGAACATTCGATCTGGCAGCCGTACTTAGTCGCTCTAAGCTGGACAGCGGGGATTCCGGGCTGCACAGGTCCCCCTTTGAGATCGAGTCCAGCGGTTCGGTCACAAGGAGCCTTGGAGCTTTCAGGGCGGGGTATGGCCCAGTGGGTCTCTCCTTCGCCTTCGTCTCTGACGAAACCGACTCTTCCAGAGTTTCAACCTCCGGTCTGGGGGCGGATCTGCTCATACAGCGCGACGAAGCTCTCCTGAACGCCGAGTTCGCCACCGACCTTGACTCGGTGAACAATTTCGTGGTTTCCGCCTCAAGGGGAGGTCCCGGGCTCCGACACGGAATCACCGTCAGCAGGAGCTTCGGCGAACTCCCTGGAACCTGGGGAGGGCAGGGAACCGAACATCTCCTGGGCGCAGGCTACGGAACCAGGTGGAAACCCAGGGATCGGCTGGCTCTTGAGGCGGGTGTGCTCTATCTCCACAGAACGGAGGACGACAGGCTGCGAACCGGGATACAGCTTACGGAAACCCCGGGGAACCGCACTGAGTTCACCCAGAGGCTCAGATATACCTGGACCCCGGATGAGGAGACCCTCTCCGGCCGGGCATCCTTCCGCTGGACCACTTCACCGGGAGTTACCCTGAGCCTTAAAGTGCCCTTTTCCGCCTGCAGGGGATCAGACGGCAGAGAGGAGGGCTTTGGTGTGGAAGCCAGGCTGAGGCACAGAACGGGCAGGCACTTCGAATACGGGGTCTCCGCCGCCGGCTGCAGCACCGACGGCTGGAACAGCAGGGTTTACGCATACTCCCTTTCCTTCCCCGGTGAGTTCGGCAGCACCGCCATGTACGGGAAGTCCTTTCTCCTCCAGGCTTCCGCAACGGTGAACCTCTCCCCGGATGCGGTACTCAGGGCCAGGGGAAGCTGGTATTGTAGAGAGGGTGAGGAGGTTCTTGGAAGCGGCTGGGAGGAAACCGAAGGCCCCTCCAGGACCATTCTCGGCGTTCAGCTCGACTGGAGTTTCCAGTAACCGGCAGAGGAAGGAAGGCTGCGTATGCGACCCTCGTGGGATCAGTATTTTCTTAAGCTGGCCATGCTTGCCAGCGAAAGGGCCACATGCCCCCGGATGCACTGCGGGTGTGTGATCGTGCGTAACAAGAACGTTCTGGCAACCGGTTACAACGGTTCCCTGCCTGGCCTTCCCCACTGCGACGACGTGGGCTGCCTGGTGGTGGACAACCACTGCATCAGAACGAATCACGCGGAGATGAACGCAATTACACAGGCGGCGAGGAACGGAGTCTCCATAGAGGGGGCAACCGCCTATGTGACCAACATGCCGTGCACCACCTGTGCCAAGGCCCTGATCGGTGCTGGGATACGCAGGGTGGTGGTTTTCAGCGACTACCACTCCACCCATGCTGAGGCATTCTTCAAGGAGGCCGACGTACGCCTCGACAGGCAGGAAATACCCGACAAGACAATCAATTACGATCTGGAAAGCTTTTCCAGCGCCAGGAAGTTCGGCGTCAGTGAACGAAAGCCTTGATGAAAGCCCAGGTGTTCTGGCCGAAGCCGTCTGAGAAAACGCTGTTCTGTTCTCCCGGGGTGCCCAGGTCGCCGTTGCCGTAGGCGTACAGGCTGTGCTGCCAGCTGTCGCGGTCGTTGGCTGACCAGCCCGGGTTCACCCTTTCAAGGGAAGCCCCCGGCTGTATGTCCCAGGAAGAGTTCCAGCTTAGGAATTCCTGGCTTTCCAGCCTCTGATCCTCCAGCAGAAGGCTGCCTGTGGAGGATAACGAGAAATCGCTCCAGACCGCCTGGGGGGTATAGCCCCCGTTCTCGGCCTCTATGGAAGATGCTCCTATGAGAACATATCCCTGGGGAGGCACCAGTATGGTGGAGAACTCGATGGTCTGACCTGACTGGTTCTCCAGCCTCCAGCCGGAAAGGTTGATCCAGCTGCCGCTGTTGTTGTAAAGCTCTATCCACTGGCCTGAAGCGGTGGTGGATGAGCAAAGCGGATCTATCATTATCTCGTTGATCACCAGGCCCCCGCCGTCGGGGTACTCCGTAACGGGCGCATGCGACCCCAAGAGGACGCAGACAAGAAGGAATACCAACTTCCGCCCTCCTTTCTACCATTTCACATGAAAGCATAGAGCCCCGGCGTCAACAGGTCAAGTGCTATTGCCTGGAGAGGGGGACCGGCCCGGGGATCCCGGTCATCCGGAACTCCCAGTTGCCGCCCACGGTGGCCGGGGTGTTCATCCGGGCACTGGAGTCTAGCTCCAGGATGTCCTGAACCGGGATGACGGCAAGCTGGGCCGGTGACTCAAGGGCCATTCGGACAATGTCCTTCACCGCTGCGATGCCCAGTTCCTTTCCCCTGGAGGAGATCCATCCCAGGGAGGTGTCGTTGTCATGGGTGCCGGTGTAGACCACGGTATCCACCGGGATTGCTGAAACATCGAACGAAGGGTCCTCGAGGGCGAACTGAAGCACCGTCATTCCGGGATAACCGCATTCCCTTCTGAGTTCACGCACTTCCTCCGTTATCATCCCGAGATCCTCGGCCACCACCGGCAGGGGACCAAGTTCACCCTCCACGGCGGAGAAGAAACCTCTGCCCGGTCCGGGTACCCACCGTCCCTCACGGGCGGTCTCGGACCCTGCCGGGATCTCCCAGAAGCTTTCGAAACCCCGGAAGTGGTCTATTCGCACGAAGTCGAAAAGCTCAAGCGCGCGGCGAAGCCGGCAGGTCCACCACCTGTGGCCGGTGGCTGCGCTCTGCTCCCAGTCGTATACCGGATTTCCCCACAGCTGCCCGGTGGAGCTGAAGTAGTCCGGTGGCACCCCTGCCAGAAAGGCGGGTGCCCCTACGGCATCAAGCTTGAAGATTGACCTGTTGTAGAAAACGTCGGAGGAATCGTGGGCGGCGTAGATGGGCAGGTCTCCCAGGATGGATACACCCAGGGATCCGCAGTGCCTTTTCAGCGAGAGCCACTGCTCCTGGAGGAGGAACTGTATCATGGCGCTCACATCTCCACCGGTTCCCCTGGAGGGTGTACGGTCGGGCCAGAGGTTCCATGGCAGGCCGCCGCTGGCGGTCTTCCTGGAGGAGAAGGTGCTCCATTCCATTACCCATCTGCGTTCAAGGAAACCTTCGAACCCCGCAGGGGGATCTTTCAGCGCCCTGGCTGCGGCAGTGGCAAGAAGCGAGTGCCTCTTCGCCAGGGCCTGGTGGTCAATGGAAGGTCCGGATGGCCGCCGGGATCCGGCTACCTCTTTTCTGCTGAGATAGCCCGCTTCGAAGAGTTTCTCCGGGGAAAGAAGCAGGGGATTCATGGCAAAGGTGGAGAGTGTCTGGTAGGGGGAGCTGGCGTAAACGGGAGGCGAGAGGGGCAGGACCTGCCAGACGGTAGCGCCGGATGCCGCTGCCCAGGAGGCGAAGGCCTCCGCTTCTGAGCCCAGTGTGCCTGTTCCCCAGGGGCCGGGAAGTGAAGTGGGGTGAAGCAGAACCCCGGTTTCCCTTCTGAAAAGCACCTGCTACCTCCTCCTCTTCGCCGGGTAAGATAACAGAATGGGCAGGGAAGGGTAATAGTTTAGCGCCGGTGCCCTGGGGACACCGGCGCCTTAAGGAAGGAAGGTGTCAAAGAAGCCTTTTTCCCCGCACGCCATTACGCGGCTCCTTTGACGAAGAGAGTATACATATACGGTGTAAGAATGTCAAGGCATATATATATAACCAGTTCGCAGCCCTTCCGCGGTGCTTATATATTATTGGCAGAGAACTAGATAGATCTTTCTTTCCAGGCTATGTCCATGTTCGATGGAACAACAGGGAAGTCTACCTGATTCCGCACGGTGGTGTAGTTGAGGGGGTTCAGGTCTCTGCGCCTGAAAAGGTCGGCTATTATCTCGCCGTAGTTGGGAACGCCGTCCAGGGAATCCATCTCCACGGTGGGCTTCACCTGGAAGAAGGGCTTCACGGGCAGGATCGACTCTGCCATTCCTATCACATTGGCGTTGTAGGAGTCGGACTCCTCGAGGATAGAGGACACTATCCTGGGAGTGAACCTGCCTTCCTCCACTTCGGAGGTAGGCAGAATGATGTCGGTGGCCGCGGAATGGCACGGGGTGATAACCTTGGCTGAGGTGCTGCCGTCCCTGTGCATGTAGAAGTCGTTGAGTTCCAGCACCTCGGCGAACACAAGGTCCATAAGCCCGGCATTGCCAGTCTGCAGGGGAAAGATCTCCTCTATGCTGTCAACGAAACGGGAGCTGGACTTCAGGGTTGGAAGGGAGCAGCTGCAGAAAGGGGAGTAGTAGGGGAGATCGCCGTTCTCCTGTTCAACGAGGGGTCTGCTCCTGGGGGCCTGGGCCTGCTCGGAGAACTCACTGAACAGCCTGGGTTTCACATAGAACCAGGGGATGTCAGGTCTGTTCCTCCGGAGCCCGAAGGAACCCTTCAGCAGGGTGAGCTTCCAGGAATCCGGTCTGCCGTTGGGCTCGAAGAGGGTGATGGTAAGCCTGGTGCGGGCCTCGAGGCCGTAGAGGAAACGGTTGCCTGTGAAAGCCAGCTTCCTGTGGTCAACCGAAGCCTGCTCCATGCCCTCACTGGAATAGGCCAGGAGCATCATCTCCATGCTGGGGCGGTCTCCTGCGTGAAGCTCCACCAGCTCCTCGAACTGGTCGAAATAACCCTCCGCCGTTTCCAGGAGCTGTTCCGGTGCCCCCTTGGCGGCGGCGGCCCTGAGGAAGCCCTTGAAAGCCGCTTTCCTGGGTATGTGCTTCACGGAAAGGAAACAGTCGTCCACTTCGTGGAGCTTGTATATGTTCCAGCCGATCATGCGGTCTATGCCCAGCGTTCTGTACACATCCCTTGGCTGCTGAAGGTCTCCTGGAAGAGCCATGAGTATGTCGGTAACAGCTTTTTTTAGCCCTGTGAGGCACCGGTGAGCCTGCTGGCCAAGCAGCGAAGATTTCAATCAGACCCCCTTCTGAAGTTCTGGTAAGATAATATATATATATCTTTTTGGGTACCTCTTCCTCATATGAATCCTCAATGAGTCTTTCACAGGCTTGCAGCACCTCTCCCAGCGGGGGGATTGACCTCGGCTGCAGAACTTAACCTATTAAGCCGGAAAGGGAGGGCTCATTGAAATTACGGTGCGCGTTTATCCCTGCTGTGCTGGCATTTCCGATTCACCTGATAGCCGGCGCACCGCATATCATGTGGACATCCAGCTTCCCCTCCGCCGGGGAATCAGCCGCCTGGGACTGCGTGGAGACCGCCGATGGGGGGTTCATCGCTGTGGGCGAAGCCTGGACCGGGAACGGCGGCACCTCCCTGAACATAGCCGCATTCAGGGAGGACGGAAGCGTTCTATGGGAGAGGACCCCGCTTTTCATGGGGGTCTCCGTGGGATACAGGATACTCCCCTGCGGCGAAGACTACCTGATCTGCGGTTCCATGTGTGATTCGCTCAGTTCAGACGGCTTCCTGATGAAGATCGACCCCCAGGGAAACACTCTCTGGACAGCAAGTGCGGGATATGAAGGCGATGACTGCTTAAGGGACATGTGCATCCGCCCCGACGGCGGGATCATAGCCGCGGGTCACTCCTTCAACGACGATTCCAGGGACAGGGAAGCCTTCGCGGTGTGCTTTTCCGATTCGGGTGAAGTTCTCTGGAGGAAAAGGTACGTTGAGGCGGGTTACCAGACCGTCACCGCGATAGCCCCCGACGCCGAAGGTACCGGTGACTACCTCCTCACAGGAACCGACGGCTTCTATGTCTTCCTCATGTAGATAGATGATCAGGGAGAGTGGCAGTGGAAGACCAAGTACTTCCAGGAAGGGGTGCAGAGCGGCTCTCACATCCTTTGCGTTCCCGGCGGCGGATACCTTGTGGCCGGCTCCTCCAGGATAGAGCAGCAGTTCTCCGATGCTCTCATGGTATTCTTTGATGAACAGGGAGCGGTTCTGTCCGACCTGACCTGGGGCGAACCCGGACCCGACATCGCCTACATGGTGATCGAAGCATCCCCCGCGGGTTTCGTCATCCTGACCAATACCAACAGGGGAGACGGCACGGGGTACAGACCTCGGCTGCTGAGGTTCGATCCCTGGTTCTCGAAGCTCTGGGAGATCGAAATGGCTGATTCCGAGGCTCTCTGCTATTCAGTAAGGAGCACCTCCGACGGGGGGTTCGTCATTTCCGGCAAGACAGCCTCCGTCGACAGCACCTCTACATTCACATCTTATCTGGTGAAGCTTTCCCCCGAGAACCTGCTCAACTGGGAGTGATAAGGGAATCAAGCTTCGAGATCATCTCCAAAGCTCCTGCGTACACCTCGCCGGGCCCCTTCGCCGTCATGTAGGCCGGGGTGGTGACCACCATCATGTCCGGGTCGGCAACAGCCTCGGCTGCGGAGCATTCCACATGCCTGCAGCCCATCTCCTCTATCAGGGCTGCTGTCTCCCTGTGGCTGCCTATGGTTACCGCGGCGCCGGGGAGGCATCTGGCAACGAGAACAGGGGCGATGCACATTGCGGCTACGGGTTTACCCGCGGAGTGCACCCTCTTCAGGAAATCCAGCACCACCGGAAGGGCTTCGCAGCTTGAGCCCCTCACCGCGAAGTCGCACAGGGTGACGGCAGCCCCCAGTCCTCCCGGGATAACCACTGCGTCGACCTCGTCGGCAAGGTCAGCCCTGAGAGGGGCTATCTTCCCCCTGGCTATCCGCGCCGCTTCCTGAATGGCCATTCTGGGCGCTTCGGATCCGCCGTTCAGGTAGTTTACCGTTTTCCCCTGCTGGATATCCGGGGCGGTGAACACGACCTGCCAGCCGGCCCTGTCCAGGGCGATGAGGGCGGCCACGGTCTCATGGATCTCCGATCCGTCCATGTTGCCGCAGCCGGAAAGAAGAACGGCGGCCTTTTTCATATCATCCTCCTTCTCTCCTCGAGAACCACTTTCGTCCGGTATTGGATATGTTAACATAAGAAGACCCATGAACGGGAGGGGGTACAGTGAAAACAGTTCTGGGAGTGTTCTCCGTTGTATCGGCGGTCCTTGTTTCCGGGTGCTGCTACGGTTCCATGACCGGAGCCAGGACCCTGGGCACGAACCATATGACAGTTACAGGCGCAGTGGGTCTTCCGGCTTACCTGTCGGCGGACGACAGGCGGGAAGCAGGGGACACAGGCATAGACGATGTGCCTGTATCGCCCTTCGCGACCTTCCTTTCAGGGGCCACCGACAGAATAGACATAGGGGCGTTCTTCAGGGCATGGAGTGTCGGGCCTATGGTCAGAGTGGGGCTCACGGATCCTTCCGCACCCTATGCCGTTTCACTGAATGCCGGCGCAGGATACGCCATTCCCGCCAAGCTGCTGGGAACCAGATTCGGCGCTTCAGCGGGGTATCTCCTTGGAGAAAGCCTTGAGGTCTACGGGGGCTGGGACGGCGGTTACGGCCCTGATGTGATAAACATTCCCCAGGACGAGGACGGCCACGATGACTGGGACCAGGTGGAGAACACCTTCTACCACTCCCTTAACTGCGGCCTTCTCTACACCCTCCCCGGCTCAGGCGAGAAGTGGATGCCGGAAGCGGTGGGATTCGAGTTCGCCCTGCCCCTGGACCTTTCCCGGGACCTGGTGATGTTCAGCGCAGGGGTTACATACTGAGAACCCGGCGACCGAAGCCGCCGGGTCTGAGTGCTGAAGGCCCTGTCTAGAAGGCGGCCTTGATGCCGGCCCAGGTTGATCTGTTCAGGCTCACGAAATCCTCGGGAACCATTATCGTTGCGCCGTCGGGGGCGGTAACGGTGAGATCGTCGATCCAGACGATGTCGCCGGGGACCGAGTATGTGCGAACCTCGATAACCAGGCCTGTGTGGCCGTCGGCAACCGTCCACTCGTACTCCGCCATGCCCCAGCCCTCTCCGGTGCCGTAGTCGTCCTGTCCTCCTGCGCTGCCGTCGTAGCCGTTGATGTCGCCGGGATCATCGTTCCAGTGGGCCCATATCCTGCAGGAAGGCGCGGAGGATGGAGTTACATCGTACCTCCAGAATGATGCGGCAACGGTGTCGCCGTCGTCGAGGCCGGTGATCCACGCGACGAAGGCCTGGGGGGTTCCGGAGGCCTGATTGTCCTCGAGCTTGAGGCTCTGGCTGCCGGAATAGACCGGATCGGTGTCTATGGAGGCGATGATGTCGCCGTATGAACCCAGTATGGTGTCGGTGCCCTCCCAGCCGCATGTGGCTGTGGCGGCCATGGCGGCCAGGGGCAGAGCAACTAGAAACAAGAGTGATCTCATTGGGTAACTCCCATCGTATATTAAAAAGGTAAGTGAACTTCGACCATCGAAGCTTAACCGAAAAATATACCCGGTTTGTTAAGACTGTGTTAGTGGGGTATCAGATGACTGGCTATACCGATACGCACGTTCACACTTCCTCGTCGCCTGACGCGGACGTTCCCGCCGCTGAACTTATTGATATGGCCCGTGGGGCCGGCGTCTCCCGGGTTGGGTTCGTTGCCCACCTGGATATGCACCCCGACGACTTCTGTCATGGAGGCTTCAACGAGGCTGAGTACCTCTCCGAACTGAACCACGCCTCAGAGAAGCAGGGTGTTCATCTGCTCAGGGGGCTGGAGATAGGGGAGCCCCACAGGTTCATGGGAGAAGCTGAAAAAGCCTTCTCAAGGGAGAGATACGATTTCATCATCGGGGCCCTTCACTGGCTGGGAGACCGGATGATCCTGGATGAGAAGCCATTCCTGGCAGGAGATCCCTTCTCACTTGTGGAGAGGTATTACCTGGAAACCCTGGAGATCCTCGAAGCCGGGAAGATAAGCATACTGGCCCACACGGGTATTTTCAGAAGGGGGATGGCCAGGGCCGGTCTCGACTGCAGATTCAATGAGATCGAACTTTTCCCCGGGCTGATCGAAGAGGTGCTCCGCAAGGCTGTTTCCGGCGGAATCGCGCTGGAGGTGAACACCGCGGGGCTCCGCAGACCCGAGAACACCACCTACCCGGTTCCCTCCATCATCGATCTCTACAGGCGCCTGGGAGGAAGGATGATCACCCTGGGTTCCGATACCCACCGCAGGGACAATGCCTTCTTCGGTCTTGAGAGGGGTGCGGCGCTCCTTGAGGAATGCGGATTCACCGAGTACGGTTTCTTTCATGACTACCAGTACCGGTCGTGCCCTTTACATTCGCTTCGTAAATAAACCATAATCAATATGGCGGTTGAGCACCGTCGGGCAAACCGGAAGAGATTCCGGGACGCAAAGCCACGGGTCCCAGCCCGCAGTTGGGGAAGCGGGAAGGACAGCCGGGTTGCCGTTTGAGAAACGCAAACCGGAAGAGATTCCGGGACGCAAAGCCACGGATCCCAGCCCCGCAAGGGGAAGGATGGCC